>NZ_CP136910.1:2877500-2997500 GCF_033100115.1 Anaerocolumna sp. AGMB13020
T
The DNA here is from genome assembly GCF_033100115.1 of Anaerocolumna sp. AGMB13020. NCBI lineage: Bacteria > Bacillati > Bacillota > Clostridia > Lachnospirales > Lachnospiraceae > Anaerocolumna > Anaerocolumna sp. AGMB13020. Next base: position 2,877,502 of record NZ_CP136910.1, read on the forward strand.
CGCTCTGCAAATTCCTTTAAGATATCTTTTAGTTCACCTGTCTTAAGAAAGGTTCTTCTTGCCGTTTCCTCTGAAATAAACAGGATATCGACAGAGGGAAGGATCTCCTCAATGGTCGCCTTTGCCTTTTCTTCATTCCAAAGATTGGCTCTAAAATTAACATCAAAGGATATTGCTGCTCCTGCTGCCTTAAACTTCTTTACTAATGCAATTGAAGTCTCTCTTGCCTGTCCGGATAAAGCAAGTGAAATCCCACTCGTATGAAATAATCTTGTCTTTGAAAATACTTCCTCCTTTATATCATCCAGCCTGATCGTATTTACCGATGCATTTTTTCTGTCATAAACAACAGTAGGTTTTCTTGGATATACGCCATACTCGTAATAATACAATCCAAGCCTTGCTTCTTCACTGTCATCGTAAATCAGCCAATCATCACTCACTCCACAAAAACGTATATTATTCTTAATAAAGGTCCCTAATTCTGTCTTGGGGATTTTAGAGATTATACCGGTTCGAAGTCCCATAAGCGATATACCGGATACTACATTTAGTTCCGCTCCACCTGCTCTTTTCTCAAATATACCTCCAGATATTAATCTTTCATTGATGGGAGAGGATAATCTTAATAAAATTTCTCCAAATGCCAGTGCATCAAACTCTTTCTTCTCCTGCAGCAACTTCATCTTAATCCTCCTATAGTAGTTATAACTCTGCTGAGATTATTATTTTTATTTGGCAGCTTTTCTAAATTCATAGAAACTCTTTTCATGGTTTTCTTAAATATTTCAAAGAAAGCTGCCAGAATTCTTCTTTCTCTGAGAATCACTGACAGCTTACTATTGATCAAGGATAGCGTTTATTAACTTAATCGTCTCTGTTTATTTCTGAAGAAGGTGTACTGCATAACCACCGATTTCTTCTTTTAGATAAACAGCCACTTTCTTATTATTTTTATCGAATTTTTCAGTCTCTGCATCAAAATGGAAGCCACGGCTCTCCAGATGATAAACTGCTCTTTCCAGATAGTTGGTTGCGATTGCAATATGTCCATGTTTTCCCAGGTATGGTGTCTTCATTACCTCTATTCCAAGGCCTGCAAAAATGGATGAATTGCCGGAATTTTTCGTAAAGCCAAACAGATTGTCAAAGGAGTCTGCTATTCCGTTTGCTTCTGTTTCATTGGTAGCGTTGATTCCGATATGTCTTAATTCAAAACCAAGCATCTTTGTGATTGCTTCTTTTGTCAGATCCCTGATTTTGTCAAACTCACCATTTTTAACAAAAGCATCATTTACCATCCAGCTTCCGCCGCAGGCAATGATTTTGGGGAAATCGAGATAGGATAGCAGATTCTTCTCAGTAATACCACCGGTAGGCATAAACTTCATGTTTACATAAGGTGCTGACATAGCCTTTATCATATTTAGTCCTCCTGCTGCTTCTGCAGGGAAGAACTTAACTACATCAAGGCCCAGTTCTATGGCCTGTTCTATGTCACTGGGATTTGCACAGCCGGGAGTAATGGGTATTCCTTTATCCACACAATATTTTACTACCTTGGGATTAAGCCCGGGACTTACTATGAATTTCGCACCGGCATTAACTGCTCTGTCAACCTGCTCGGTTGTAAGTACTGTTCCTGCTCCTACAAGCATCTCGGGAAACTCGGAGGCCATTATACGAATGGATTCCTCTGCAGCCTCTGTTCGGAAAGTAACCTCCGCACAAGGAAGTCCTCCATCAATCAATGCCTGCGCCAAAGGCTTGGCATCTTCTACAGAATCCAGCTTAACTACCGGTACAATACCAAGTTTCTGAATTTGTTTTAATACATCATGCATCTTTTACTCACCTATAAAGGGATAGGTAATATCCCAGCCACTATTTATGGCCGAAAGCCGCTTTCGTGGCGTCCTTTCCTTGTACTTTTTACTTTCAGCCTTTGCTTTATTTATACGTTTCTCTTCAAATTCAAGTATAACGCAAGGTTTTGTTAATTTCTCTAACGATACTGAACATTTTATTGATTTTCCCGTACTTCCTGATACATACTTGTGCCGGCTGAATATTTCCCTTTCGTGCAAACAAAAGCTATGACCTTTGAGGACCAAACTTTTCTGAGGTTATGACAATAATACCTGCCCTAAATTGGTAATAAACTTAAGCAGCATGTTATTATTATAAAGCACAGATAAAAAGGTACTGTCATTAATCATCTGAAATACCTTCTGTCCCCCTTCCGTGCCTGCAAATACTGTTAGAACGAGAAATAATACCCATACCACGACAATTCCCTGTAACAGACCAGCCAGCAGTCCGGCTGTTTTATTGAGGCCATTTATAAGCGGCAGCTTGCTCAGGATATCAAGTGCTATACAGATTACACTTAATGCGATGCTTACGATGATAAATACTACCAGAAAAGCTCCTGCATTTATTACCATTCTGCTGACAGACTGGCTGACATATTCTTTGAAATTATCAACTGCCATGGCTTTGTATACTTCTTTGTTATTATTCTCTACCAAGGATTCTCTCATGGCTTTCGGAAGAGGAAGTTTTCCGATAAAGCTTACCTGATCGGTTACTTTATCATCTTTGTTTTCTTTCTCTTCATAATCAATTATTTTCTGTATTTTTTTTGTGGTAAAGTCCATTAGCTTTTCATTTTTCTGTGCTTCTTTGCTGATAATAGGGCTTACCCATATAGTAAGCATGATCGCTATTATAGTTGAAAACAGAGTGAATACTGTACGTATAAAGCCCATTCTTCTTCCGTTTAAAACAAAGCCGATTAAAATTGCTGCTACTACTATCAATACCCAGTTTATGGGGTTCGCCGATGCTAATGCCATCATTTTAATTTCACCTCATCAATTGTTTCATCATTAATCATTATGTATCTGTTACGTCCCGGTGCTGGTAATATCTGTGCTATTTCTTTTTCAAAATGGCTAGTCATCCTTACTTTTCCGTTCAGCTGATAGATCAGCCAGTCACGGCTGGAATTCAAGACAATCTCTTCTCCCTTTAAGCTAATTGTACTGTAAGAGAAATCCGTGTTTTTACGAAATACGATATTACCGTCAAGATCATATACTACAATCCGGCTGCTGTCTATATTATCAGCATCCTCCAGTACTAGCCCTATATAGCTCTCATTATAAAATATAGTTTTTACCTTACTGTCCAATTCCTTTTTCACTTTAGCTTCCGGGGTTTCCTCCATTTTATATATTGTAAACATATTATCGCCGAAAGCACAGACCGTATTATTGTTTACGAATTCCACATCAGGAATCAATGTTGTACCATAAGCATCCGCTCCAACAATTTTATCAATATAACTATCTCCTACACCTCCAAAATTAAAAAAGGTAATTTTATTCGACAGTTCACCTTTTGAGAAAAATACATAGCTTGTTACTAGTTTGGTTCCGTCTTTTGAAATGCTTATATCAACAGGGAAACCGTCTTCTTTTTCCGTGGTCCTCCTGTTGACGATCTCTTTTCCGCCTTCTTTCGCATAATAGTTAATATGGTTTTCTCCTTTTCCACTTAACAGCACTGCCGTAACACCCTGAGAGGCTATTACACTTTTTATGATAGGATAATTCATTTCATTTGAAGACTCCAGACCCTTTGGCCCATAAATATTAAGCTGTTTACTGCCCCTGTCACTTACGGAGACATAACCGCCATTGACAGATACCTGAGGATCCTTCATTTGATAGGTGTCATTCCATAATTGGCTTCCACTGCTGTCAGCTGCCATAATTCCATCCCTGCTCACACGGAGATATCCACTGCCATAGGTGTAATATTTGGCGGAGCCTGTATCGCTTTTCTGTATAGACTTTATTACCTCATATTCTGTGTATCTTTTATTGCTGATTGTATAAAATGCACCGCCTAAAGCGATAACCGCTGCTATCAATGCCAGTATAATCAATGTTATTATTCTTTTTCTATGCTGGCGTTTTCTGATTTCATAAATTCTTAATTCCGGTTTTTCCAAAATTACTGCCATATATGTACCTTTCCCACTCACCGTTCTCTTTCGTCCGGATATTACAATTACTAGTGCTTGTACTATTATAACGTATTTTATTTTATAATTATACTACATTTTTGTAAGCTTAAGTAATCCATAAGACTTATAGCGCTGCTATTTTTAATAATTATAACATTCCTCCTTGGCGATAGCAATTTACAATCTTAAATTTTCCACTTTTTAACTTTTTATTTTGTTATTCTCTTTTTGTATTCTAACTTATTCTGTTTTCAAGTTCTCTTTTTATATATTCTTTTAATGTTTATATGTTCCTTTTTATAATGTACCCATAACAGAGGATATGTTATTTAGTAGAGACCTTCTTTCAGACATCCTTATGAAACAGTCCTTGGTTATGGATACTTAATTTATGTTCCTTCATGTTCTCTTTTTATGCCCTCATTCTATTTTCTCATTCTATGTTCCCTTTCTACGTTTCCTTTCATGTTCCTTTTTTATGTTCCCTTTCTACGTTCCCTTTCATGTTCCTTTTTTATGTTCTCTTTTTATGTTCTCTTTTTATTCTCATTTAATATTCCCTAATTATCTCTTTAAAATAATTCTGCCGCTTAAGAATACAATCCTAAGCGGCAATTGTTTTTAAGGCACTATAAGCTTTTGTCCGGCCATAATTTTGTTTTCATCCTCTATATCATTTAATTCCTTAATCTTATCCATATAAGCATAGGTATCATAAAGCTTGAAGCTGATGCTGGCAAGGGAGTCTCCGGCTTTTACCGTATAATATCTCACAGTAGCATTGGAAGAGGCAGGTTCGCTGTCCGTATCACTTTCAGCATCTTTTTTATCAGAATTATCAACAACTGACGTATCGCTATTCTTTCCGTTATTTTTCTCGGTATCTTTTTTTGTATCGCTTTTATCTGTGTTTTTATCTGTATTTTTATCTGTATCTTTATCTTCTCCTTGATTCTTTGTTGTATCAGTTTCTGAATTATCCGCAACTTCCGTTGGCTTCGTTTCCTCAGGCTCCGGTGTGACCTTACCTTCTACTGTATCTACTATAATGCCTTCATCGTCATTTTTAGCACTTTCATCTGTTGTTTTCGTTTCATCATTTTTACCGGCTGTTTGGATATCTGTATTCTTATCGTCGTTCTCTGAGTCATCTTTTGAGGCTGTATTGATATTTTGAGAGATAGTACTAAGGGCAGACTCCATTTTCTTCATCCTGTCATAATTGTCTAACATAGTAGCCGCTATGACAAGAACTATAATAGCCAGCAGAGAACTTGCAGCATAGAGCAGCCGTACAACACTGCGGTCTTCTTTTACTTCTTTCTTCTCCTGAATAATACTTCGGATTTTTTTGGTGGTTTGATCGCTGTAGACTGCCTCTTCCCTTATGGTCTGTTCTTCTTTGTTCTCTATCATGTAGTTCTGCATTTCTTCATTTTTCTCGTAATATATGTAATAACCGGGCTGCTTTATCAGCTGATTGCTTTCGCAGAAATAAAACGCCTCATCCCTCTCCATACTGTCCATTTTAAGCAACACTTTATCATTTCCTGAAAAATTATCCGTATGGACTTTCCGGATCTTGTCATTACTTTCTAAGTAAAAACCCGGACCAATAAGCGCCCAACCCATTATCTCCACATCGGTAAAATACTTTTTGATGTTTTCATAAACACTTGTCCACCCATCATCAGAAAGCGTAATTCCTGTGGAAAAATCCGTATTTCTCATTTCCACGGCTCCCTTAATGAACACATTCTTCGCTTCTTCTGTTTTAACACTGTAACCTAAAAATACTGCCGCTCTTAATTCCCCTGGATCTGTATCAGCCAGCTGCTTCAAGAAGGTCATTACGTAATCTTCCACATAAATCACCCGCCCATGATATAAGACATTTCCTACCTGCCTTATATTCTTAGGCATCTTTATTGTTACGGTATTACCGTTATTCTGTCCTTTTGCAGATGAATTTTCCATTATACACCCCACTATATATCCCAATTAGCCGGGATATTGCCACATTTAGATAAGGAGTGAAAGAATCTGCATGTGGCTTCCTTTCTTAATCTATTTTTCCCTTCACTCATTTCACTTGACTCCGGAAGGTTCCGGAAACTTCCATTAGAACCCATACCCTTTGTACAAGTCCTCTTTTTACCTCTTATGCTAGCATACGATGGGTGATATTTATGTCAAATCATACCCTGGATTTTGTAAATATTATCCTTTTTATTAGTTTTATTTCTCCGAAATTTTATCTCATTTCTGTTACTCCTCCTTAACTTTACATGTAAATACGGTATTTGCAGATACTTTGTTGAAATATGACCTGTTAATTATTACTAATTCATGACTAATTTAATTTTTTACGGTAATACTTTTGTTAAGTAAGAATAAGGTATAGTACGAGTATTAGTAGGAGGTTCCGATGAATAAAGAATTGGATATAGAGAGAAAATTATATTATTTCAATACAAAAGAACGATATTCCGTTTATGAATTCAGCAGCCGGCTGCAGAATTTATTGCAAAACAAACCTGTTAAAGGCCGCCCAATTGTTTTCCTATGCATAGGCTCTGACCGGGCCACAGGGGACTGTCTTGGTCCGATTGTTGGATATAAGTTGTCTAAAATGAAGCAATATGACATGATACTTTATGGTACTTTGGACCAACCGGTGCATGCAAAGAATCTAAGCGACACCATTAATCACATTCAGCTTCATCACCCGAACGCCTTTGTCATCGCAGTAGATGCTTCTCTCGGAAAATCCAGTCATATCGGCTATATTACCCTGGGTGAAGGTCCTCTCCTTCCTGGTGCCGGTGTCGATAAGAACCTTCCTCCCGTCGGAGATGTTTTCATAACAGGAATCGTAAATTTTTCAGGAATGCTTGATCATATGCTACTGCAGACTACCAGGTTGAATGTTGTTATGGTACTTGCAGATTATATCTGTGCCGGAGTTAATTATTGCTTGTATCAGCTATCAAAGGCTTAACAAAATGTCATACACAATCTATGACTTTTAATTATTCTATAAAAATAGAATACAAACACTCTATCACAGGGTAACAAAAAAGCACGAAACATATTTCGTGCTTTTTTGTTACCCTGTGATAGAGTCTTCCTGTGTCTGTTTCACTAATCCTTAGTAATTTTCCTCTTTTGCCTTAACCTCAACAATACCGGTTTTATATTCTGCAATAGCTTCCGAAACCGTTGCTATATTCTTATCATACATAAGACGTATCAATGCTTCCAGATTTTCTGCCGTCAGCAGCTCTTTGCCGATATATGCTTCATATCCGGAGGCAATTTCAAGTGAAAGATTCTTAATATTATCCTGTGTGGTCTTAATATCTCCATGAACCTTGGTATACTCTTTCTTTAGACGCAAAAGTTCTTCCTGGTTCTGTTGGGTTATCTCTTCTCTGATTACATTGCGGGTGGTATTCTCAAAGTTGCTCAAGGCCTCTTTTTTACCGGCATTGATATTGCTTAGTTCTTCTTCTAGCTCTTCCAATTCCCGGTCGAAATCTTCCAGCTCATAGATACTCTCATCTTTATCTTTTAATATACCGCTTCGTATATTATCAATCCCCCTGCGTGTCAGAGTCATCTGTTTTCTTTTCTTATGGATCTGAACGAAGGTATTTCTGTTTTTTGCTTTTATATTATTTTCTATAAGGAGAAAACCGCCCCCAAAGATCAATACAATAAAAGCATAGATAAGAAACAAAAATATCATTTTCTCCTGTGGCAACACCAAGGTGTAAAGCAAATAAGGAAGAGCTAGTAATAGAAAAGCAACAACAGTAGCAATAATCAAAAGATCCATTACCCTTGCAGGAAAAAAGATAGAATAAAACAGTTTGTTATTCAGTACCAGAGGAATTCTGTTACTCTTAAACAAATCTCTGATCTCAAGCTTCATTAAACGGTATTCTTCCCTGATTCCAGCTGTTTCATTGTCTATTCTTTCATTAACCTTCTCATTTTTTGACTTCATCTTACGATTTTTAATCTTCCTAATCTGCTGTCTGGTAAGGTCAAGCTGTTCGTCGTAGGTTTTCTCTATTTCTTCTTTTCTTTGTCTGAGTGCGGTTCCTATTTCATCAGCAATATCTTTTTCTTTCCCTTTAATACTCTTTTCAAGCCTGCTTTCCTGCTTTCCAAGTTCATCATATTGATTCTGGCAGGTATTCAGATCTGTTATTTTCTGCCTGACAGCCTCCAGCTCTTTTACGCCGCCGGATAATATATTGCCCTGCATCAATTTCCCTCCCTTATGACGATTCGTTTATTTTTGATTTTAACTGATTACTCTACAAAGGTCAATCCTTTTAGACAAAATACACCAGTACAAATATCACTGCAACACCTTAAAATGATAGAAAAACGGAACTTATCAAGTTACGTTGTAAATCAATAAAACAAGTGAAGCTGTTATTGTTTTTATCGATGTACAACTCTATATTTTAAATCTCTCAACAATAACCTCAAGTTGGATTGCCAGTTCATCCATGGTCTTACTGGAGGCTGCCAACTCCTCCAGGGAGGCTGTCTGTTCTTCCAGGGAAGCCGATATTTCCTGGGTAGAAGCCGAATCTTCCTCCGCAATTGCAGAAAGGTTCTCCATGGTTTCAATGATTCCGCCTTTTACCTTCTCCATTGCCTTTCCGCTCTTACTCAATTCTTCTACGGCATCACTTGCTTTCTTAATCGCTGCGGATATTCCTTCAAAGCTTTCCTGGCTATTGTTGGCACTTATGGTCTGCTCTTTCATGGCAGTATCCATTCTTTCTATTGCAGTTACCGCTCTGTCGGTATTTCTCTGCAATTCTGAAACAATAGCATCGATTTCTCCAGTGGATGTTGTGGATTGCTCTGCCAGTTTTCTGATTTCTTCTGCTACTACAGCAAAACCTTTGCCGGCTTCTCCTGCTCTTGCGGCTTCAATCGCTGCATTTAAGGACAAAAGATTGGTCTGTTCTGCTATTTGGGAGATTACTTCACTTGCCTGTCCGATAAGCTGTGCACTTTCATTTGTCTTTTCGGTCACTTCCTTTATTTCCGCTGCCTCTGCGTTATTCTCTTCGGTTTTTATACGCAGGATTTCCATGGCTGCTGCCCCTTCATTAAGGATTCCCAATACCTTACCCGTGGCTTTTTCTAATACCGTAAAGCTGTGCTGATTCTGCTCAATAGCCTCTCCAAGTTCCTGGGTTCTTATGCTTCCCTCCTGGGTATGCTCCGCATGGTTCATGGCTGCTCTTGCCAGTTCCCCGATAGTAGTTGCAATTTCTCCGGAGGATATTGCTGTATCTTCTGACATTTCACTCATTCGGCCTGCTGTAGTCGTCAGCCTGGCTGAAGCATTCTTAAGTTCTTCAATAATACCACGAAAGCTTTCTGTGATATTCTGCAAAGCATCAGCCAGTAATCCGATCTCATCTTTTCTCTTTCTTAATTTAGCATCTATATCAGTGGTTATATCAAGATTTGCTATTCTTTCTGCCTGTTTTACGGTTTTAACAATAGGTTTTGCAATGCTGTTTCCAAGACCTATCGTAACAAAGACACTTACTGCCAGTGCTGCAGCAAAGGACAGTCCGATGATTTTACTGAAATCCGCAATTCTTTCCATCACTTCACTCTCATCTGCCGTCACAATATAATACCAATTGGAGTTCGGAATTGGTGCATAGGCAGAATACAGCTTCTTACCATCAAAGGTATACTCATAAGTTCCCTGCTTTTGCTGTAAAATTGTTTTAAATAAGCCTGCAGCAGAAGCTGCACTTTTATCTTCCTTCTCTGCTTCAATGGGGTTATACATATTAACTACAAGGGATTTATCACGATGGGCTACCACTGTTCCCTGGCTGTTCATGATATAACCGTAGCCCCCTTTACCATACCCCATATCCTGGATCAGTTTACTCATCTTATTCGCATCACTTCTTGCAAGTACAAGTCCTGTTAAGGTTCCGTCTGAAAAAATAGGCGCTGCAATCATCAGTACCGGTTCATTGGTTACCTTACTGATCAGTACGTCGGATATTACAGTTTTTCCGGTTAGGGCTTCCTGTATATATCCTCTGTCTGAGAGATCTGCTTCCGTGTCATCGGAATATTTTACCTGACCTTTCATGTCTACTATGCCAAGGCCTATAAATTCTGTCTTATCTAAATAATCTATCATAGCTGACTTTTGTCTCGTATAATCCATGCTTTGTATTTCCATGTTATCCGCTATATTTTCAACAATCAGCTTTTCCGTTTCCATTCTGCTTTCTATCAGCTTTGCATTATCATCTACCAGAGCCGTAATTCCCTGCTCAACCTGCTCCCTTAAATTCTTTCTTGCCGTATAGATAGAAACTGCCTGTAAAATCCCCGTTGTCAAAATTAGTGTAAGAAGAAAGCTTACCAACATCTTTGTCTTAATACTTTTCATCCACTTATCCTCTCTCTTGAGATATTTTTACGTGCACAGGAGATTATTATTCTTCCTAAATTCTCCAAAATGCATCATTATTCAACATTTTACCATTGGTGAAATGTATTTGCAATGTCATAGTACCTAATAATCCAGATAAACTTTTGTTACTTTTTTGATTTATTCATAAAATGGCACCTATCATGCAGCGAACCAGACAGTCTCGTTTTTTTCTATAGGGAAGAGCCAAAAATCAATCTTTCTAAAAAGGGTTAAGAAAAGCACCCTTTTCCGTTGAAAAAGATGCTTTCTTTTCATAATCTTAAGAATTCTTTTATTACTGTAAGATTTTTTCATTGATTTTTAATAAACTCTACAAATTTACGACACATTTAAAGTTTATCATAAATATATAAATCAAGGGACCCCCTCTCCCTTGTTTACATAGATGATGCTTTTTCATAAAGCCGCAGTGTACTTCCCCCCTCGAATGTATACTGCGGCATCCCCCTTTTATAAGGATCTATTTTGTCTTACTACTTTATATTGGTATCACTGTTTTTATTCAGATAAATTCTTTTTCCTATAATCAGGCCTTTCGATAACTTTCCATGACCTATTTCCCCCGTTTTGGCAATGGGCAGGTTTAAGTCCCTGGTATAATATATAATCAAATCTTCCATGGAAGGCTTTAACTGCTCGCGCTCCATTTCCGTAAAAGTTCCCAGCAATATTCCCCTGATCTTATTGAATGCGCCTGTTTGCTTCAGATGGCTTATATAGGTTATCATTTTAGAGACTCCTCCGCTAAGACTTTCAAGAAAAAGTATCTTACCTGTAAAGTCCGGCATAAAAGGTGTCCCTGCTAGTTTCAGGAAACATCTTATATTGCCGCCTATTATCTCTCCCTCCATTGACTCTCCTCTAAGGAAGGAATACTGAAAGCAAAACAGCTCCCTGCCGTTACCATCCGCTAATAATTGTAACCGTTCCCGTTGAATACCTTCTTTATCATAGATCAGATTTTTCAACTGATACAGATAGGTCTCTCTGCCTGTTTTGGCATATATGGCATTTAGTACGGTGGTCAGATCGCTATAGCCAAAGAAGGGTTTATAATTCTCCTCTATTACCTTATAATCCAGGTGGTCCAATATTTCATTAGCCGTATCTCCACCTGAAATATCAAATATTGCCTCTGTTTTTTCGTCGGTAAATAGGTTCATGAGGGCTAACCCTCTCTCCTCTCCGGTACCAGCCGGTTTTGAGTTTGCACCGTATATAAATGGGCTAAACTTTGTCCTTATATGCATTTTAGCCAATTCTTCAATTAACAGCTGATTTCGTTCTCTGTCCTTTTCCGACTGTCCATCAGAACAGGCAGCTATCCCTATTATTCGTTCCATCTTAACCCCTTTCGTGATACCAGATTATAATTACAGTTATATTTTTCATTTTTATCAGATTTTCCTCTTTATTATTCTATCAAATCAGTAATCCTAACTGCAAATTTAATTTTATTCATTGAATTTTTATGCTTTTTTTATACTCTGGAGCTTAGAACCGTAGAAGTTTGTAATTATTTGTGGTAAGATTAATTTATTACTTTCAATACAAGGAGATAGGTTTCATGAAAAAAAAGTTAATAAGCTGTCTTCTCTTGGCAGTACTTTTCTCACTGGCTGTATTTCCTGCAAATAAAGCACAGGCCAAGGTTCAGGAGTTCTCTGATATGTATATGGAATTATCCATGCCGGATGATACCATCGTATTGACACAGGACACTCCCGATACGGACGAGCAGTGGGTTACAGCAGGTATATCTGATGTAAAGTCTGAAAAAGAGACAATGAAAAAAATGGGCGTGAAAGTCCTGTTATTTGATCCGGAAACAAAAGCTCTGGTAAGGCTATTGCAGAAGCAATCCACCCAGACAAGCAATATTTTCAATCTAAGCCTTCTTTCTGACGAGAAGAAAACAGAGTTCTTTAACGGGTTGGTGGACTCAGAGGATGAGAACACAAAGGCAGCCATCGAAGAGATATCCCATCCAGACGCAGTCTTCTTCCGTTATAACATTGAGATTACCAAAGACGGAAATACCATGACTGAGCTGATCTATGGCACTATTGTAAACGGATATACCATATCCTATGATATCTTTCAGAATACCAAAACAGTCCCCATAGACGAAACCTTTGTGAAGGAACTCGTTGCCGGAACTCATTTTACTGAATTCCTGGACAAGGCAGAAGTGGACAAGGAAATGAAAAATTCCCTTATAAGGCTTCTAGTGGAATTTGCTTTATTAATTGCCGTAATTATAGTATGGATAACATTACGCAAGAAACGTAATCAAAAGCAAAAGCTCAAAAAAGATGACAAAGCAGATGCCTTAACCAGATTCTATACTGCCAAGAAAAAGAAAGACGAAGAGAATATCAGGGATGAGATCAGGTATGTAAACCGTACCAAATACTCAGAAGAAGTTATGAAAGACTTCTGCTACTACAACCGCTTCTTAAAACGAATCAGAATGTGGATTTTAACCGCTTTATTATTCCTTCTGGTATTGTACGTCCTTTATACCTCTTCCATTGGAATACTGGGTGTGATTATTGCCGCAGTCCTTATGTTTGTATTTGTTTATTATCAGGGCATCAGTGTGGAGAAGCTTGTAGTCAGGATGATGAAAGGTTTTGACAAGAGTAAGGGAATGGAAGCAATCTTTACCTTTTATGATGATTATTTCACCTTATCCGGTATTCAGTATATATCCACCTATCCATATCTACAGGTGACGGAAGTAAAACAGCATAAAGATTTTATCTATATTTATACCGGCCCTGATAAAGCCTTCTACTTGAGAAAAGATGGCTTTGAAGGAGAATATGAAGCTTTCCTCACTTTCCTGGAAAACGGCATTAAGATCGCTAAGAGTCAGTAGATTTCCCTACTATCGTAACAGAGCCATAAAAATAAGCCCCCTGAATTCCTGCAGTTAGACCAGCCGGAAAACAGAGGGCTTTTTTAGAAACTCTTATTATTCTGATAAGTAATATAGCTGTGTGCTGCACCGAATATACTGCCGGTAAGCAAAACAATCCAGTTGCCTTGTAAGGCTCCTGCAAAAAGAAAAAGCATACAGGGTATTATTGCAAGAAACATGGCAGGTAACAGTTTACTGTTTTTTAAATATACACCCCAGAACAGCCAGTACATAAGAACCAATATAACTGTGCCTATCAGCCAGAAAGCAAATTTTTCACTAGAAGAGAATCCCAGCTTATTAATTCCTGCAGGTACTACCATAAAAAACATGGTCCCATATCGTCCTATCTGCTCTATCAAAAGTATTATTTTAGGAATGCTCTCATTCTGTTGTGTTTTTATTCTACCGGCAAATAGGATATTCGGTATAAGAATTAATGCCAGCATACATAGGTTAAACCAATTTATCCAGTTCATAGGTAGTATCCTTCTCTCATAGTTTTTCCACGTTATTCATTTACAGAGTTCCAAGTACTATTGTAAAAGGTACCTGCCGGATTGGGTCGTCCACTTTAGGAAGTCAATTACTGAGGTGAATAGGTGTGTTTTACCTAGCTATACGTCTGGGTTTGCAAATGTTGCATAACCTTCCGCTTTTTATTTTAGCACCACATTTTTCGCAGGTAAACCAAGCATGTACGGAATCATCAGAGAACTCCAGTCTTTCTTCCCTCACCCAGTCCAGTAATTTTGTAGGTATAACATCATTCGCCTCCGCTATCTGTACTATAGTAGCTTTCGGATGGGCAATAATATAATCCTTGACCTGCTCATACTTCTCTTCCTCTTCTTTTACCATGGGACGCAGGATGGAAGAGGATTCTTTTTTCTCTGGATCTTCTTTTTCTTTCTCAATAGCTTTTGAGCAGTTTGGGCAGATCTCCGGGCCATAAATATAATTAAATAATTTCTTACAGTTTTTACACACTTTTACTTCCATATTGATTTCTCCTATAAAATACAAGGAACGGTATCAGATATCTGATCCTGTTCCTTAAACCAGTCTATATTTTCAAATTTTTCCAAAGAAATACGGCTTTCCTATAATTATTGCTGCTATCCGTTTAATAAGAAACTCCATGATCCTCTTTATGGGTTCATTATAGCATAGATAATTATATTTTAATATAAGAGATGGCGTATTTTATTTTTCGCTGCTAATTCTTGCTGCCCTATACCTTTTTCTTTCCGCAGTTCTGCTATTATAAGCTTAACCGTTGCCATAAAAACCCTCCTGATTAACTTTATAAACTAACAATAGCATTAATAGGCCTCCACACCATAACGCAGTAAGGGAATAATTTCGCCTTTTTGTTGAGTGCCTTATAAAAGTGTAGCTTTAATGCTTTTTTTATGACTGTTAAGGAAATCTCTTATATCGTTATTACTTCTTAATAGGATCACTTTGCCTTTGTATGCAGACAATCTAAGCTTTAATCCGTCTCTTCCTATTTCATATTCCTTAGACCATTTAAACATACTCTTAAGCATTTGAACACTTGGTGCATAACTGCATTTCTCAATTCCTATCCTTTGCTTTATCCATCGTTTCATAATTCTATAATTTCTTACGCGAGGGGGCAGCTCTATCAGAACAATAGAATCTGCTGCTTGAAAGGCCTTCTCAAAGCACGTCCTGCCCGTATCCTCTATTAACCAATCCCTTTGATGTATAATTGTATTAAATAACCTGTCTCTTTCATCGACTTGTCTTTTTCGATTCCCCCAAGCATTGGATTGATCAGGAATATGAACTACTTCATCAAGAGAGGTGTATGGAATTCCCGTTAATCCTGATAACTCTCTTGCAAGCGTAGTTTTCCCACTTGCCACTGCACCAACAATATACATTTTCATATGCTTCCCAACCCTTCTTTATACGGTTTAAATATGCTCATATAAAAATAGCTTCTATTCTTTCCCTTACCTAAGATAGCTTTAGCGGAAAAGATGAAGATGCTTTAATTATACTAACACAACATTATATTACTTGCTATTATTCATAACAAAAACTTTATATAGATTACAATTTGCCGACCACGTACATTAAAATGGCTCAAAACTCAGTGTTAGGGCAGGATTCATAGAATCTTCTCCACCATTTGACATTGCGCCACGAAAACAACAACTTAAAAAAAGACTATAACAGAAGTTATTTCTCTGTTATAGTCAGCTCGTTTTATTTAATAATTAGTTCGTTTTTCTTTTCACCAAATAAAATTGATTGAATCTGTTCTATATCAATAGCATCTGAAAACTTCCCTATTGCTATATAATCGCCACTTTCATCAGCAAATCCTTCACTCATTAAGCCAGCTATTTGTGGTATTATAGTACCAGCTTCATACTTTATACCTGATATTATGAGAGGATAGGTAATATCGAGTTCATTAAGATCTATATTATTCAATCTTTGCAGCTCCCTGACATCCTGACCACTGCAGATAAGTGTATAGGATAATGGAGATATTTTTAGGCTGCGAACTAAAACATTACACCCATCTATTGAGACATTTTTATTCAAATTTATTGTAATAGAATCTTTTACCTTCAAATTAATATTAAAATTCCACTGTCCTCTGGCAAGATCTACTACCGCTCCTCCTTTATCTGTTGTTTCCTGTAATGCATTGAAATTACAGTTTAATATCGCATCACTAAAATTGTATGACGTATCTTTCTGTATCCATATTTCATATTCTCTACTATTACTTACTTTTGGCTCTGTAAATTTATCAACAAATCCGGAACTAATACTTGTATAAAAGTCAGAGCTGTCATTTACCTTCATATCATAACTCAGTAAATTATTTTCTGACAATTCTATATTATCCGTCGTTATATTAAATAATAGATAAATCATATTTTCATCCTGTATTGTCTGTTTTAGGGTTACTGTAATAGAATTATCCATAACAGACTGTATATCCTGCCTTGAATAACCTTCTTCTGAAAGATTGTGCTGCATCTTCTCATCCGCATTGAAATGATCAACTGCCCTGTCATTCCATTTGATTGCTGCAAATACTGTTACGGAACTCAGTAGAAATATTGCAAGTGCGAAAACCGGTATTAATCTTCTACTTGTTAATCTATGATAGCTTCCATCCTCCGGTAATGATTGAATCACTTCACATATTTTCTGATGAAAATGTTCTGTTTCTTTTGGCATGGCATTTTTCCAATCGATATCATCACTCATATTATTACTCCTCTTCTTCCAATAATTTTTTAATTTGATTTCGCCCTTTAGAAAGTCTGCTTTTAACAGTTCCTGACGGTATTCTTAATATCTTTGCAGTTTCGTTTATAGAGTAGCCTTCAATATAACAAAGAATAATAGGTAACCTATGTTTGATATCCAGCCTCTTAATTATGTTGTAAAGCTCCTGATGCTTTATTTGTTCTGTCGATTTGTCCGACATATAGTCTTCATAAGATACCTCCTGTCTTCGTGATCGTAAAAGCTGATAACATTCATTGATCAAAATTCGAGTCAACCATGTCTTAAAATAATTCACTTCTCTAAGTGAATTTCTTTTTACAAAGGCTTTTAAAATTGCACTTTGTACAACATCTTCACAATCCGCTTCGTTCATCAGAATTCCTTTTGAAACATGATACAAACTTGATTCTATTTCAAGAATCCTTGTTGAAAACTCTTCTTTTTCCATATGTGATACCTTTCAGATAATTTGCAGCTGCTTTTTGTACTGTACAATGATTAGATGAATTACAACCGCATGTGGTTCATTCAATTTGAGGTTTTTTATATTTATGTATACTTCTAAATAAAAGCAATATAAAATGGACTCACCATTTGTTAACTAAAAACCGTCGGTGAGTCCATTTTATGAATAAGTTGTTTATTGTTTGATAAATAAAGAAAATTTATTTTCTAAAATGTTCTATGTTTTCCTATTCCTTCTACAACTCCACTCTTCCTTCTAATGCTCTAAGCAGAGTTACTTCATCAATATACTCTAAATCTCCCCCCACCGGTACACCGCTTGCAATACGGCTTACCTTAATTCCCGAGGGTTTGATCAGTTTACTGATATACATTGCTGTTGTCTCACCTTCCAGGCTGGAATTGGTGGCTATGATAACTTCTTTGATTTCTCCTTCAAGCCTTACGATCAATTCCTTCAGTTTAATCTCATCTGGTCCGATACCAAGCATGGGTGAGATGGCCCCATGAAGCACATGATAAACCCCTTCATATCGTCCGGTTTTTTCATAAGCTGCTAAGTCTCGGGGGTTCTCAACCACCATTATCGTGTGATGATCCCTTTTATCACTGGCACAAATGGGGCAGAACTCATTATCCGTTAAGGTATAACATTCTTTGCAATACCTTACATTCGCTTTTGCTGAGGTAATTGCCTGTGACAGATTGTTTACCTGATCCTGGGGCATATTGATTATATAAAAAGCAAGTCTTTGGGCAGTTTTGGCACCAATACCCGGAAGTCTTGATAATTCCTCAATCAGCTTGCTGATTTGACTGCTGTAATAGTTCATAAATCCTCTTTCTCTTAACTTTAAGCTTGATTTGTTTTGGTCTTGCGACAGTCTCTTTTCTAATCATACTTTATTACATTTCGGTTTTCAAGTTTAACTTCTGTTGCGGACTAAGAACTTGTATTACCAGCTAAGAAAATCCATGCACTATTTGCGTATGGATATGCGGTAACCCAGGTTTATAAATATATTATAGATCAAGTGAGTCTTTGAGACTTTCATACGTTTAATAAAAGAGGGCAGGGAGTAAAAATCACGGCGAAATTCCATATAGCCTTTATATAGTTGGTCGGCAGTCATATGTTTTGGCTTATATGCTACTTTGGTTTTTCCGTTATACCAGCTCCAGTCTTCCGTTAGCAGTCTGCCCTCTCTTTGCAGGTCGTCATAAACCGGTGTACCTGGTAAGGGAGTCAGAATACTAACCGTTGCTCCATCTACCCCTAATTTTTCACATGCCTTTAAGGTGTTCTCAAATATATTCACATCATCGCTGTCAAAGCCAAAGATGATTCCAGCCTGAATCATTATGCCGTATTCATGTAGCTTATGAATGGTCTTTTCATAATCCTCTATTCGATTTATTTTCTTCCCTGCTTCCTCCAGTGATTTCGTACTAAAGGACTCAAGTCCAACAAAAAAGTAAAGACAACCTGCGGCTCTTGCCGCAGCCAGCAGTTCTTCGTTTCCGCAATCGGCCATAGTTACCTGTGCAGCCCATTTTTTACGCAAAGGTGCTAGTTGCCTCATAAGTTCCAGTGCATATTTTGAATCGGCAAAAAAGTTATCATCCCAGAACACAAAATGCCGGGATTTTATAGCCTTAATTTCATCTATTACTTCCTTAATCGGACGAGTTCGAAAACAATCGTGATAAATCTGTTTTAAGTTGCAATAACGGCAGTGATAGGGGCATCCTCTTGTGGCAAAAACCGCTCCTTTCATAAGGGCTGTTCTCTTATGCAGCAAATCCCATCTTGGTTTAGGCATATTTACAAGAATCGGTGCAGCTTCTGATTTATATTGCTGCTTATGCTCTCCCTTATAAAAATCTTCTAAAAATCTGGGCCATATCTCTTCCCCTTCCCCTATAAGCACCGTATCGCAGTGCTTAGTGGCTTCCTCCGGCAGTAAAGTCGCATGTGGTCCGCCAAATACCACGGCTGAACCTTTTTTACGAAATGCCTTGCTTATTTCATAGCAGTGGGGTGCATTAGCCGTATTCACGGTTATTGCTACCAGCTCAAAATGTCTTTTATAGGGTATTTTTTGATTATATTCATCTATCAAGGTGATTTCGTAATATTCTTCGTTAATAAAGGAAGCCAGGTACGGCATTGTTATCTGTGAGAAATTATTTAACTGCCTCTTTCGAAAACGATGAATTTCCTCGTTTTCTGGTTGTATCAACAGAATCTTTTTTTTCATGATATACCTCTAACGTTTTAATATTTTTTTCTACTTGAGAATTAGCGGTGTATTAACCAGGAGATGTATTTATCATTGATTTATTATCTTGAGGTACCTCGAATGGCTTCGATGTGCCTCGACATAAGACTTCAATGTAATAGCATACACATTATACATCAATATATATTTATTGTAAATCAATATATAAATATTGTTGTTCTCACTATACTAAAGCTAGGTACTAAAGCAGGTAGGTTAATAGTAAAGCTAGATGCCACTTTGTAAAATGAGATGCAATGTTTGTAAACAACAACTGAATATTTGTAAACGAAACGCCACTTTTGTATTCTAAATGCAGGTTTTGTACTCATGAAGCCACTTTTGTAACCCAAATGCAGTTTAATTTTTATCATTTATTGAAGTATTATAATAAAAATAAGCATGCCAAAGGGAGGTCGACTCCCTCTCGATTTTTTGTAATCGGAGAATCCACCCCTATATTCCTTAGACAGATGAACGGTTGGCAGTATTATTTTTTGAGAAGAGCTGGTTTTAACATGATGTCACTGGCAGTAACCGGTGAACATCCAAGTTTATGTAAAACATCTTCTCCGTGATAAAAGCTGAAGGTTTCGTATGGACTACGATTATAGAGCTTTTTTCTTTTGTAAGAATTGATGTGATTCATCATTAAACTGATGTTATCCTGTGTCAGATTGTTAAAACTTGTACCTTTAGGGAGAACCCTTCGTATCATTTCATGATTTACTTCAATAGCTCCTTTTTGATATGGGCTGCCTGCATCACAGTAAAAAACTCATGTTCTTAGACCAGTAAATCTTACAGAACCGTATTCGATAACTTTCGGATTGGAAAACTCAATCGTTACCTACGGAGTAGATTGGCAGATAAAAGAGGGCGACCTGACAAATAATGTGAACTATACTACATTAGGATAGTAACTGGAAAATTGTAAAATAAATTTTTAGGTGGTAGCGTTTTTTACGCTACCATTTTGAAATATATTGACATCTATTAAAGACAGACATATAATAAAAAAAGATCATTTAGAAAAAATTCAAAATGAAAATGTGGTGACAGAATGAGCCTACCAAACGTATTTAAAGCATTAAGCGACCCTATTCGCAGAGATATATTGATGATGTTGAAAAAAAAGGGAGAAATGTCGGCTGGCGATATTGCTTCAGAATTTGAGTTATCCAATGCTACTATTTCATATCATTTATCCCTATTAAAAAAAGCTGATTTACTATTTGAAAACAGACAGCAAAAATACATCTATTATAAAATTAATGTGTCTGTATTTGAAGATATTGTTCTCTGGTGTATGCAGTTCAACGAAGGAGTTGGTAAGAATGATGAATAAAGATAAAAAAACTACTTTCATAACTACTCTCATATGTTTTTGTTCACTAATTGTTTCTATGATATTTTCTGTTTTTTATCCAGAAAATAAAAATACTCAACTTAATTCTCATTCCGATGCTCTTTTGCTTATAGGAGTTTTAATAAACATATTTCTAAATATTGTACTAAACTTTAAAGTATGTAAAAATATGGGGGCAAAGTTTTTAGTTAAGCTAGGAAAATGGATTATGCCTTTCACTTCGCTTTTTTTAGTTGTTGTATCAATTTATTCCACAGTTTATCCGAACTCTTCATTTTCTAATAGTGCGACAATCGTTTTTGTGGGACTTCTTTTTATAGTTAGTGGAAATTATTTTCCAAAAAACCATGTGAACCAATATATTGGTCTGAAATTTCCGTGGTTATTGAATGATGAAGAGAGCTGGGATAAAACACATAAATTAGCTAGTTATACATGGATTTTAGCTGGAATTTTATTTATTCTTCAACTATTTATCAGCTCTATTAAAACTGTATCCATTCCATTAGTCATTATATTAGTTGGTGTTTTGCCACTTATATATTCTCTAATGTTAGTATATAAAAATAGGAGGTACAAAAAATGAAAAAGCATATTATTGTCGGAAGTTTGATTTGTGTTGCAACCGTATTGATTTTTCTAGTATTTTGGGGAAAGCTCCCTACTGATGTTCCTATCCATTTTGACTCTTCTGGAAATGCAAACTCTACATTGCCAAAAGCTGTTGTTGTATTTGGAATACCTGCGATATGTGCAATATTAAATGTCTTTTCTGGTTTTTCTTTAATGAAAAAAAAGGACGAAAGAACATTCATGTATTACTTAGTTCCTGCAATATCAGTTGTTGTAGCTGCCGTGGTATTGGTTTTGGCATTATAAATATTTTTAAAGAGAGTCTTAATGTAATGATTATATAAGGAATGGAATTTATTTTTTGCTTCTCATTTAGAAATTTTTCTAAATGAGAAGTGATTGAAAGGAGAAAGATTAGTAAAATGCTTGAAATTAAAAATCTAACTAAAATATATCCAAATGGAAAAAAAGCAGTATCAGATTTAAGCTTAACGATTGATAATGGAGATTTATATGGTTTTATTGGGAAAAATGGTGCTGGAAAAACTACTACATTAAAAGCTTGCCTTACCATTCACGATTATGATAGTGGGGATATTCTTTTAGATGGTGTTTCTATAAAGTCTGCCCCGACAGAATGTAAAAGAAAGATGGCATATGTTCCAGACTCCCCAATACTTGACCCTTATTTGATGGGGTTGCAATACTTAAATTTCATTTGTGATATTTATGAGGTATCGGAAGAAAATAGAAAGCAAAAAATTCCTGCTTTATCAAAGCGTTTTGGAATGAATGAAAAACTAAATGATTTAATTTCTTCTTATTCTCACGGAATGAAACAAAAGCTTAGTCTAATTGGAGCATTTATTCATGAACCCAAATTACTTATATTAGACGAGCCTTTTATGGCTTTAGACCCCGATGCAATTATACAACTAAAATTACTCATGAAAGATCTATGTGCTTCTGGTAGTTCTGTATTGTTTTCAAGCCATATCCTAGACGTTATAGAAAAAACCTGTAGTAAAATAGCGATTATAAGAGATGGGACACTAATCAAAAGTGGAGAGATAAAACAAATCTTAGGCAACAGCGATTTAGAAAATGTATTTATGGAGTTGAATGAAAAATGAAAACCTTTTGTTTGTTGACGAAAAGACAATTTTTAGAGATGTTTAAGTTTAATAAATTATTTCACGGTAATTCAAAACAAAAGAGAGCTTTTTTCTTTGTTTTTTCTGCTATTTTTTTAGCAGTTATTTTAATTTCTATATACTGGTTTAGAATGATTTTCAAAATTAGTACGATCTTTCAATCTTATCATGAAATATCTGATTACTTGCTAAAACCTTTGAGTGTATTAAGTATGTTTATAGTTTTTTTATCAGCAGTTAAAAAAGGTAGTGGGATTATATACTTGGATAAAAGTATTGACCTTTTGTTCTCATATCCTATTAAGACAAGTACTTTAGTTTTGTCAAAACTTATGCTGGTATATTTTTGGGGCATTGCTATCTCTTTTGTATTGTTGATTATTCCATTAGTTCGTTATGAATTGTTGTTACAACGAAACGGAATATTTTATATATTTGATTTCTTACAGATACTGATTATACCAATTGTACCGATAGTGTTAGGTATAATTTTAGGATACATCATATATAAGCTGTTAGGAAATATTTATCAATCGCGTACTTACTTGAAAAGTTTTTTATATTTGATTTCCATTACCTTGTTTATGGCGTTTATGTTCTTTTTCTTTAAACGCATAAATTTTGATGATTTGTATAAACATTTCATTAAAAAAACTGCCTTTTCCAATATTACAGGAAACGAATTACTTTTTGCGTATAATTGGAGAACACTTTTATTTTTTATCCTTGTAATTGCCATAGGAATAGGACTAACCTTTTATATTATACAAACTTATAAAAGAAAATGTATGAAAATACAAATGTATATTACTCAAAAGAAAGATTTCAAAGTTCGGTATAAAAGAAAAGCAAAAATACAGTCCCTATTATTTAGAGAGATACTGAGGTATTTTTCAACATCTGTCTATATGTTAAATACCATGCTAGGAATTATCTCTCTTATTCTGTTTACGATATACTCTTATTTTAAAACAGATAGTGTGAGTATGTATATGAAGCTAATTGGAACTACTTTTGAAATCGAAAACACTTCTGTTTTATGTGCCTTTGTGATGGGAGTGTTGATAATTTTATCTAATGCCACTTATGCCAGTATTTCTATTGAAGGCAAAAATAGAGAATTATTAAAGTCCTTTCCAATAGCAATTAGAGAACTCTTATTGGCAAAATATTTGTTTCATCTTTTACTTACTGTTACAACGACATGTGTATGTGCCGTTTTTCTTGGCACAATTTTCGAGATGAATACATTAGAGTGGTGTCTGTTGTTTATTTTACCTACTGTATTTTCATCATTTGTGGGAGCTTTGGGTTTATTTATAAATTTACTTTTCCCAAATTATGAATGGGAAAATGTAACATATATTGTGAAACAAAGCGTATCTGCAATTACTACTATTCTGTTTAGTATTTTAATTGTTAGTGGAGCATTATGGATAGCGATACACTTTTTTAACAAAAGCATATTGTTATTTTCATATATCTTAGTTTTAATTTTTATCTTGCTTACGCTACTGATAGGAATTCTATTGAAAAAAATAAGTAAAATTTTTTAATTATGAATGAAAATTAACTTAAACAAGTTTTAAAGCACTATTTTGCATAACTAGAAGAAAAATTTACTATTTATTGAAAATAAATGCTTATGTGATGGAGATATAGCGAACCATTTCATTTTGACAGATGCTACTATTTCTCATCATTTCAAAGTACTATAAAATAGTAATCTGATAAATTTCAAACCCAAAAGGTAAAGCTGCATAAAGTTGATGTTTCCCAGAGAATGTCATTAAAAAGCCTTTTTAGAGTTTTAGTAAACTTAATGTTGGTGAAAACCATTTATTTGATTTTTCTGTTATTTTATTTTATGATAGAAAATATTGAATACATTAGCGATTGACATAATGCCACAGGTGAAACCGAATCAATTAAATATCAAATACAATGGAGGTTAGGTTGAAAAATAAATTTTTCAACCGCAAGTTTGTGCTTGCGCACCACAAACTTGGTATGCGCAAAGAGCATGCGCAGGAATAGAGGTTAATATGAAATGGGATTCCAGATTATATGATAACAAACATAATTTTGTAGCAGAATATGGAAAAAGTCTTTTAGATTATGTCCCAGCCGATAAGTCACAAAATATATTGGATTTAGGTTGTGGGACCGGCTTGCTCACAGCAGAGCTTGCCAGAAAAAGTGGCTGTGTTTTAGGAATTGATGGATCTCCTGATATGATTGAGAAGGCAAGAAAACAGTATCCCGAACTAACATTTGAAGTTATGGATGCACTGGAATTACCCTTTGATCATAAATGGGATATTATTTTTTCAAATGCCGTATTTCACTGGATAGCAGACCAGGAGCTATTATTACAGAAAATACATAATTCCTTAAAGCCCTCCGGAAAACTCATTTGTGAGTTTGGAGCATTTGGCAATATTAAAACGATTGAACAGGGGTTTAGCACAGTTTTAGAGCATCTAGGTCATCCCTATCATTCCAAGTTTACGTTTCCGACAGATGAACACTTTGGTTCATTCTTAATAAAAAACGGGTTTATTATTGAAGAACTCTATGCTTATGATCGCCCAACACCTTTAAACGATGGTGATAAGGGATTATACAATTGGGCGAAGCAGTTTTTTGAAACAGATTTAAAAGAATTTAAGGATACGGATCAAGATTTCATATTAAGAAAACTTTTGGAGGAAGTTCGTGATAACCTATGGGATGGCACTTCCTGGGTCGCCGATTATAAGAGATTAAAGGTTATTGCCCGCTCTGCCTTGTAAAAATAATAATAAAAGAGATACCACACGTGTTTGAATGGATTAACCTTCCATAAGTTAGATTATTGGTCTAAGTTATGAAAAGCACATTCAAACTTGGGTATCTCTTTTTACATACAAGATATATTAACAAAAGTTCCTTTCAATTAGAAAGGGAATCCGCCTAAGCCGCCACCAAGGCCGCCAAGTCCGCCTGTAATCTGACCCATAACTGCCTGTGATTCTTCTTCCATTTTACGAAGAGCTTCATTTGCTGCAGCCATTATAAGATCCTGAAGCATTTCAATATCATCGGGATCTACTACTTCTTTTGATAGAACTACTCCGGTTATCTCCTTCTTACCGGATACTTTAACGGTAACTGCTCCGCCACCTGCAGATGCTTCCCACTCTTTTTCTTCTATTTCCTTAGTCTTTTCCTCCATCTGCTTTTGCATTCTCTGAGCCTGTTTCATTAAGTTATTCATATTGCCGGGCATTGAGCCTCCCGGGAATCCTCCGCGTTTTGCCATGATCTAAATCTCCTTTTCTTTCTTAATCTTCATATTCTATATCAATATTTTTTATGATCTTGCGTAAATCAAAAGCTTCTTCTGCACTTTCCTGATTTGCCGTCAGAAGCTTAGTCTTTATCTCTACATCCTTTGGAACGTATCTTGCTATAGCTCCTTTAAGTTCTTCTATGTGCTGCTCTTTCAAAAGAGCCTCCATATGCCAGCCATCGGTAAAGGCCAGAAGAAGAGAATTATTCACTCCAAGGCTTGGTCTGGCATTCATAAGAGAAACCTTTGTAATACCGGTAGTTGCAGCAATAATATTACTCCAGTTCTTTGCTACCTGTTTCAAATCCTCGGGTAGCGCCTTAGGTAGCTCCTGAACAGAGGGTAATTCCTGAGAGGTATCTTCTTTCATAACATTTGCAGTGGGTGTTCCACCTTCTCTGACAGTTACTGTAACACCATTTTCAAGCTTTGCTTCCAGCTGCCTGATACGGTCTAATATATCTTCATAGCTTTTTTCCATCTGTGGTCTGCATAGCTTAATCAGTGCAACCTCTACCATTACCCGCTTCTGAGAAGCGTATCGAATCTGACCCGAAAGCTCAGAAAAAATTCGGATATAACGGATAAGGGTATCCATCTCCCATTCTCTTGCCTGCTCCTCTAAGAGTGCCAGGTTCTCTGTAGATACTTCTACTGCTTCGCTAGCATCCTCTGAGGTCTTTACCAGAAGCAGGTTTCGCAAATACCAGGTAAAATCTACTGTGAACTGGGTTAGCTCCCTGCCTGTGACAATGAGTTCCTCCAGTATCCCCATACAGACGCCTACATTATTCTGAGAAATAGCCTTTAACATCCTTGCAAACACTTCAATATCAACAGCTCCCAAAACCTCCAGTACTTTGTCATAGGTAAGAGTCTGTCCGAAATAGAAAGCAATACACTGGTCCAAGAGACTTAAAGCATCTCTTAAGGAACCATCTCCCATTCGGGCAACATATCTAATGGCCTTATCCTCTGCTTCAACCCCCTCTGCCTTCATCAGCTCTTCCAATCTGGCAGCAATGGTATCTATGGTAATTCGTTTAAAATCATATCTCTGACATCTGGAAAGAATCGTTATGGGAATCTTATGAGCTTCTGTGGTAGCCAGAATAAAGATTACATAAGAAGGCGGTTCCTCCAGTGTCTTTAACAATGCATTAAAGGCTCCTGTGGATAGCATATGGACCTCATCGATGATATAGACCTTATACTTACCTTCCGTGGGAGAGTATCTAACCTCCTCAACGATTTCTCGTATATTATCCACACCATTATTAGAGGCTGCATCAATCTCAATAACATTCATTGATGTATTATTCTGAATCGATTTGCATACCGCACATTCATTACAGGGGCTGCCATCAACCGGGTGCTCGCAGTTAACTGCCTTACCCAGAATCTTCGCAATGGTAGTCTTGCCTGTACCTCTGGTTCCGCAAAATAAATAGGCATGCCCTACTCGCCCTGATTTTATCTGATTTTTCAGTGTTGTAACAATATGATCCTGCCCTTTAACATCCGTAAAATCCAAAGGCCGGAATTTTCTGTACAGCGCTGTATATGACATGCTCTCACTTCCTCTTTGCTAAAATTAATAACTGTTTATTTAACTGTTTATTATATCAGACATATATAAACCTGAGAAAACCAGACATCTCCCATAGTAATTCATATAGCCTCACTGATATTTATTTTACCAACGTATAGAATACTTGTCAAAGTATTCTTATACTTGTCGTAGTATTCTTGTACCTGTCAAAGTCATCTTACTCTTGCAACGTCTTCTTACTCTGCAAAGTCTTCTTACTCTGCAAAGGCTTCTTACTCTGCAAAGGCTTCTTACTCTGCAACGTCTTCTTACTCTGCAAAGGCTTCTTACTCTGCAACGTCTTCTTACTCTGCAACGTCTTCTTACTCTGCAAAGGCTTCTTACTCTGCAACGTCTTCTTACTCTTGCAAATCCTTCTTACTCTTGCAAAGCCTTCTTACTCTTCTTTTTTATGAGTTTTCGTTTGCCTCCACAATCTTCACCTCAGGCAACAGCCTACTTTAATTCCCTCCTGCAGCCGAACTACTGACAAGATAACCCTTTCCTTTCAGTGCCTTCTCAATCCGGTCAAGTATCTCTTCCGAATCCGCTTCCACCGTATGAAGATGTATCCCATCGGTCAAATCCTTCAGGGGCACCGTTTTCTTGGCTCTCACTTTCTCCATGAAATCCCCTACATCCATACGATTCTTTATAATCAGGTCCACTGCAATCTCACCGTA
Organism: Anaerocolumna sp. AGMB13020; assembly: GCF_033100115.1. Taxonomy (NCBI): domain Bacteria; kingdom Bacillati; phylum Bacillota; class Clostridia; order Lachnospirales; family Lachnospiraceae; genus Anaerocolumna; species Anaerocolumna sp. AGMB13020. The sequence goes on from NZ_CP136910.1 coordinate 2,905,711, forward strand.
AAGCTCATGCATAACGATTACATCCAGCACTTTACCTCCGTTATCCACAATGGTATTCAGTTCATCTTCAATTTCATCCGTGGTGTGTTTGGTAGCAAAGCATCGGTTAACCTTCTGTTCCTCCTGCTGGTAGATAAGGTATCCCTTTGTTGTGGATATGATATTCTTGTTAACTGCTCTTAGCAGCGCAATATCTTGTACGATAACCTGACGGCTAACGCCCAGTTTCTTTGACAGCTCAGTACCGGATACGGGTTCCTTGGCATCCTCCAGTATTTTTGTCAGCGCATTTCTTCTATCCTGCCCCTCCATTATAAACACCTCACTTTAATAACCTTTCATAGTTTCCATTATTATCTTTTTCTATTGTATTATACTATAATAACAAAAGCAACGGAAAACACTCTTCCTGCCAGAAGTATCTTTGTCTGCCGTGTACAAAGGCAGTTTTATCTGAATTTCAATCCATCCTTTCCCTGTATCGGCATGTACGGTTCCTCCCATCTGTGTCACCAGGAGCTTTACAATAGACAAACCCAGCCCCGTTGACCTTTCTCTTGCTTTATCTCCGGTATAAAATCTCTCAAAGAGTTTATCAGCTTCCAGCACTAAGTCTTTATCAACTGGGTTTCTAAAAGCTGCAACTGCGTAATTCCTTTCTTCATAACAGCTTACACTTATATACTCCACGGCATACTGAAGACAATTGCGAATCAGATTTTGCAGGACTCTTTTCATACTCTCCTTATCTCCCCAGACAATGACCGGTTTTTCCTCCACTAACTGAATCTCTAACTGTCTCTCTTCAAAGGCAGGCACCATCTCGGCCAGATATTCGGTAATCAGATTGGTCAGATTAACTCTTTCCTGTGTAAGCTGTGAATCAGACGTAACGTATTCAAAAAAGCGGGTTATCAGTTGTTCCAACTCACCCGCGTATTTTCTCGCAACCATTATTTTTCTTTGCTGTTCTTTCTTTAGCTGGGTATTCTGAAGCATTTGCAGATAACCGTTTATAGCTGTAAGGGGGGTTCTCAGGTCATGGGAGATATTTTGGCTATTGTTTATTTGCTTTTCGTAAACGATACCCCAGTCCCCATACCGTTTCAATATACTCTGTTCCGGTATTTCTGCTTTTTATCTTAGTTCGGAGGTTACTGATATGGGTTTTTATCGTATTATCATCACCTATGTATTCCTCCTCCCAAATGGATTCATACAAGCTGGCTTTCGTAAATATCTTATCCTGATATTTTAGGAAAAGTTCCATAATCAGATACTCCTTGGCCGTAAGTTCCAGTTCAGTATCATTTATATAGAAACGTTTTGCATTACTGTCTATTCTAAGTTTTCTGATACAACTTATCAATAAATAAATGAAATGCTCTGATTTTTACCATTATATCACTATCTTGTAATTAATTATATTCTTTCTTCTTTCATTTGAAATCAAAAGGATTTCGAGGTAAACCCACAGTTATCCTATAACCTTGCGTTAGTCTGAAAACAATTATACCCCAAAATTATTCCTGCAGCTTTTATAAGCCGTGTATCAGGTGTCTGCTTCACTTATCATTCTTTATCCTATATTTTTGTTCTCTAATTCAGAAACGGTGTATACCCTGACTTTTATCTCTGTAAAAAGTCTGCCGACAAGAAAAAATATAAAACAAAAGCAACAGAACACTGTTTATAAACATGTTTTCCGTTGCTTTTATCTTTCTGAGTTATGAGATTTAATCTGTACTTACATACACCTTGCTTTATCTGCTAATACTAATTAAAATTCCTTCACACCTGTATCTCCCATTTCCAGAGGTCTATCCGTTTGAATGGGTTCCTTGTAGGGCGGATATTCTTCTCTTTCAGGTCGATTTTCAACCCTGTCACCACCCGGCGTTGGAATAAAGGACGGGAATACATAAGGCATTTCCTTCTTATCCTCGTCATCGATTGGCTCTTTGGGTCCTTTAATTAAATTATACTCGCTCATTCTCCTTCTCCTTTGAATATATCCTGTGTTTCTAATGCTAGGATGACCTAATTAGAAGGTTTTTATGTAATTTTTCATCACTCAGTTGCTGTTACCGATAAACATTCCCTGCTAATTTGCTTGAATATAACTGTCATGGCAAGTATAATTAAACGTAATTTAACTGTTTTATCAGGAAGGAGTATATCATGTTTCGCTTATGGGCTAAAATATTTAAAGACAACAGAATGCTGTCAGACGTGGTTATAATAAATGAGGACCCTGCTTTAAACCGTACCAAAAAGGTTTTTGCCGCAGTGGATGAAATATGTTTGAAATTCGATTTGTCCAAGCCCTTATGGCTGGATAATACCATCGCTGACTTTAAGAAACACGATAAGGCAAGATTTTACCAGGATAACTTTATCGATCATATTGATTTTGATTTCCTGGAAATTCATGTGATAGAAGAAGATTAACTTTACCTGTTGGATTATAAGATTTACTAAGAGGTACTTACCTGAATATTCATGGATATATATTTCTGGGGTACCCGTTACATAATAAGAATGGAGTACTGGAAGTCATTATTCTATGAAGTATTCAACTTTTTTATGGCAACATCCGGTTATATCCAGTCTTTGAACTGAATAAATTGATAACAATTATTCTTGAAAGGATGCCTCAATTTACTGCATGCAACCTGCATTATATGTGGCAGTACCACAGTCTGACCTGAGGTATGCATTGGGTTTAAAATGAAGAAAAAGAAAACAATCGAAATATTTCGTTCCGGAAATAAGCTGTTTTTAAGCTGTTCGCTGCTTATAATACTACTTATTATGTCTATGGACATCCATTCCTCTTCCGCCGCCTCGGAAAGCTCAGAAGCCGCTGCTGAGGGCCTGCTGACCAAAAGCTCTCTAAATGCCTTACCGGCAGGAACAGTAATTAATACTTCACAGGTGAAAGGTGGTATTAATACCGGCTTTTACTCAAGTCAGATCAATAAGGCAGTAAAGAAACGTATTACCGGGAATTCCTATAAAGAAGATAAAGAGATTCCCTTGTCAGATCTGAGATATATCAGGGTTTTGTATTATGGCTTTGATAAGAAGACACATATTGGAGAGCTTATTGTAAATAAGTCTGTTTCAAAGGATATACTGGTAATTTTTAAGGAGCTTTACAAAGCCAATTATCCCATTGAAAAAATGGTATTAATTGATGAATATGATGCAGAGGATGAAGCTTCCATGGAAGATAACAATACCTCTGCCTTTAATTACCGTACCATTGCCGGCTCAAAGACGCTTTCCAAACATGCTATGGGTCTTGCAGTGGATATTAATCCGCTATACAATCCCTGTGTTGAGAAAATAAACGGCAAGACTGTAGTAGCACCAGCCTCTGGAAAGAAATATACAGACAGAAGCCTTACCAATAAATATTATATCAAGAAAAATGATATCTGCTACAAAGCCTTTACCAAAAGGGGCTTTACCTGGGGTGGTTCCTGGAATTCCTTAAAGGATTATCAGCATTTTCAGAAAAGTAAATAAATTAAAGGCTCTGGATTAAAGTTGTCAGATGGTATTTGATGAATCTCTCCACAACTTTTACACAGAGCCTTTTTTGCTTATATTATACTATGACTTACAATCTCTTTAATAATTCTTCACGCTGTTTTTCAAAGCCGGGTTTTCCAAGAAGTGCGAACATGTTCGCCTTATAGCTTTCAACGCCGGGTTGATCAAAAGGATTTACTCCTAAGAGATATCCGCTGATTCCGCAAGCAAACTCGAAGAAGTAGAACAGCTCTCCAAGGGATTTCTCGCTCTGGTCAGGAAGATTTACGATCAGATTGGGTACATCTCCATCCGTATGTGCTAAAAGTGTTCCTTTCATAGCACTTTTGTTGATAAAATCTACGCTCTTGCCGGCAAGGTAGTTAAGTCCGTCCAAGTCTACCTCTTCTTCCTCCAGGTAAATTTCACGGGTTGGTGTCTCCAGGTTAATAACAGTCTCAAACATTGTTCTCTGCCCGTCCTGGATAAACTGACCCATTGAATGAAGATCTGTTGTTAAGTCTACGGAAGCCGGGAAGATACCCTTCTGGTCTTTTCCTTCGCTCTCACCAAATAACTGTTTCCACCATTCGGATACAAAGTGAAGGGCAGGCTCGTAGTTTGCAAGAATTTCAATGCTCTTGCCTTTTCTTAATAAAATATTTCTGACAGCAGCATACAATAAGGCATCATTAGAAGCAAAAGCCTCCTTTAAGCATCTCTCTCTCATGGCTGCCGCACCTTCCATAAGACCTGTAATGTCAGCACCGCTTACTGCTATAGGCAATAAACCAACCGCTGTAAGTACAGAGAAACGACCACCCACATCATCGGGCACTACAAAGCTTTCATAACCTTCTTCCGTTGCCAGATTCTTAAGAGCACCCTTTGCTTTATCTGTTGTGGCATAGATACGTTTCGCAGCTTCTGCTTTTCCGTATTTCTCAATCAGCAGCTTCTTAAATACGCGGAAAGCAATGGCAGGCTCTGTGGTTGTACCGGACTTGCTGATGATATTAATAGAGAAGTCTCTGTTACCGATTACATCAATGAGACTGCTGATGTAGGTACTGCTGATATTGTTTCCTACATAATAAATTTCAGGTGTTTTTCTTACTTCTTTGGAAACAGAATTATAAAAGCTGTGTCTTAAGAATTCAATTGCTGCACGTGCTCCCAAGTAGGAACCGCCGATACCGATAACTAAAAGTACTTCTGTATCTCCCTGAATCTTCTCTGCCGCTTTTTTGATGCGTGCAAACTCTTCTTTGTCATAGTTTACGGGCAAGTCAATCCAGCCTAAGAAATCATTTCCGGCTCCGGTCTTGTTTAACAGTAATTCTTTGGCACCTTCTACTGATTTTTCAATCATTTCTATTTCCGTATCAGCAAGAAAGCTTTTTGCTGCCGAATAATCGAATGTAACTTTTGCGCTCATGTTCTACACTCCTTTGTCTTGTTAATCTTACTATTAACCATTTCATTCGTTTTTATTTTATCAGAGTGAAGCAGGTTATTCAATACAGTTTTTAATACCAACGAGACAAAAAAAGCAGAGCATTACTGCCCTGCTTGTGCTATTTTTATAGAAATATATTCTGAAATATGTTAATTCGTATAAACTTGTGCTTATTGCCTATAACTTCTTCTATTTAAGATACGCCTCCAGCATCCATACATACTCTTCGTATTTTGCCAGTATGGCCAACCAGCTGCTCCTCTTAAGCAAACAGATCCTTTAGAATTTCAGCTATAATCTTTTCTTCTTCTTCCGAAGTCGGCTTTACAGCCGTAACATCACGTTTATAGCTTTTGCCGGTTTCCAGAGCTGCCGCGGTCTTATCATCAATAAAGGCTTCTTTCTTACCTTTCTCAAAGCCTGTCTGAGCAGCGTTAATTTCTGCCTTTCTAGGCTGTGCTTCTTTGATGTTTGCTGCTTTTACCCCTCTCGTGCTAATATCTGTTACGGTTGCTTCTTTTACTGCTGCTTTATCAACAGACACCATTTTCTTTTCGGATACTTCCTTTGCATCTGCCGTTGTATTTGTGATAACCTTTGCTGCGTTTTCCTCCTGGAGCATTTTCACTGTGTCAGGCTCATTTGCTTCCATCGCTGCTTCTTGCGCTATAACCTCAGTTACAGCAGCTTTGCTCTCTATGGTACTTGCCTTTGCAGTATCCTCTTTTTCAGAATTTGTCTGATTCCCCTCAAAACCTCTTCTGCCTTGTACTTCACGTAGAAGTGTTTCCTTTTTCGTCTGGGCCACTGTCTGGTTCTTCGGTCTCTTCCTTGTCTGCTTTTCAAGTTTCAACGCCTTCTTTATTTCTATCTGATGAAGCTTATCCTCTTTCAATCGCTGCTTTTCTTCCAGGGCCTGTGTTTTGAGCAGTTCTTTTGCAGCAAGTCTTTCCGCCTTTAATTTTTCTGCATTCTGTTTCTTTTCTAACCGGAGGCTTATCTTATTTGATTTAAGGTTATTTTTCTGCTTCAGCTTGTCCGCCTTTATAAGCTCTTTATTTCTTTTTCTATTCTCGATTTCCTGCTTCTTCCTGGCTTTTGCACCAAGCTTCTCCAATCGTTTGGCTTCTCTGCTTTTGCTTTTTTTCTTCTGCTTGTTAACAAAAGCCTTTGGCTCACTGGCAGTCGCCAGATAGGAATCCGGTTGATATACCTTTTTATACTGCTCCATCAGCTCCGGCTGATTCTCTTCCTGTACCAGTCTGGCTTTTAGAGAATTCTCCAGGTAATCCTTCATGTTCAGCCTGATCATTTCCTTTTTTCCACCAGGATTAATCAAACCTTCCAAAAATATCAACAAACCGCAGGATAGAATACCCACAGAGAATGTGCTTAATATTTGATTTTTTCCACATTCGTAAATTAGCCCTAAAATAGTGCTGATAGCGCCTGTTAACAAGGTTAGAACCAGAACTTGTCCACATAAGGTTTCCCAGGTTGATAAAAAAATTCCACAGAATTTATAGTGAAAAAAGTGTTTATCCACAAAGATATCCACATTATTCACACCCAGCTTTAATTTGTAGTACGCTTCGAATTTCTTTTTCATATTCTGAGCCAGCTTACACTTTGAGGTACCCATAGATTCAGAAGCCCTCAAAAGCTTTGAATACAGTATCTGCACCACCAGCTTCATCAGCATTCCCAGTCCTGCCAATGCCAGCAGTATGTAAATAAATACATGGTTATCAAATAAAGTCCGAATCACAAAATTCCCCGCCTTTCCATTTATTAACAGTTATTATAACGAATAATTACTGCTTTGAAAAGGCGGGGACTCTTACTTTTCATTGACAGGGAAAGCCCTGCTTTGGTAAAAAGCATAAAATTTCCCGAAAAATTTTACCGTTTCCCTTGGTATTTTATTCCCTATAGAAATAATATGTCGTCCTTTGTATATCAAAAAATCGGACAAGCTATTGTTCTACAGTTCCTTTAAGAATGCTTTTACTAATTTAACCGTATGTTCAATGGCCTTTTCTTCAAAAGCACCGTAATCCATATGCGCACTGTCATCAGCCTTGTCGGATATAGCCCTGATAATCAGAAAAGGAGTATTATTTAAATAAGCTGCCTGTGCAATGGCTCCCCCTTCCATTTCTGTACATAAGCCCTGGAACTGCTCCGATAACCAGTCTTTTTTCTCTCTTCCACTGATGAACTGATCTCCGCTAACCACTCTTCCTTTAAATACACCAATATCAGGATTTACTTCCTTACATACCTTCACCGCCAGTGAGGTGATGCTTTCATCTGCTTTGAATACAGAGGTCTCCATCCTTGGTATCACACCGTAACCATAACCAAAACCTGTGGCATCCATATCATGCTGAAGGGCATCTTCTGATATAACCAGATCGCCAATATTGATCTCGGCCTTTAAAGAACCTGCAACTCCGGTGTTTATCACAAGATCGATACAGTAATCGTCTATCAGTATTTGCGTACATACTGCCGCATTAACTTTACCGATACCGGAACGTACCACCACACAAGCCTTTCCCTCCAGCGTCCCTTCGAGGAATTCCATACCGGCTTTTTTTACAATTTTAACATCTGCCATACAGTCTTTCAGCTGATTTACTTCCTCTTCCATTGCTCCGATAATGCCTATTTTATTCATTTTCGCTCCCCTCTGTGTCTTTTGCACACAACTGTTTTTTGTAGTTCTCAGGCCATTCATAATTTCATAATTAGAAATATTATATACGACATTGTACTTTCCTGCAAGTGCAGGGCAGTAAGAACACGCTGACAAGGTCGGAATGAACACGCTACTAGGATGTATGAACAACAACTGTAAGGTCCAGAATGAACACGCAACTAAGACGTATGAACAACAACTGCAAGGTCAGAATGAACATGCTACTAGGACGTAGGAACAACAACTGCAAGGTCAGAATGAACATGCTACTAGGACGTAGGAACAACAACTGCAAGGTCAGAATGAACATGCTACTAGGACGTATGAACAACAACTGCAAGGTCAGAATAAACATGTTGCAAGGTCAAAAGGAACACTTGCTTTCGGTAGCGTAATTATACCTTGCACTGCTCACAAAAGATGCTATAATAAATAAGTACCTTATAAAATGAATGTATGAAATATTATTAGAAAGGACTAAATTACATATGATATATAAAACCAATGGCGTATGCAGCAGCGAAATTGAATTCGAAATAGAAGACGATATTATCAAACAGGTTAGCTTTAAAGGAGGCTGTGCAGGAAATGCCTCCGGTCTGTCCAAACTGCTTGCCGGTATGAAAGTTGAGGATGTTATTGAACGATTGGAAGGTACCACCTGCGGACGTAAGGCTACTTCATGTCCCGATCAGCTTTCCAAAGCATTAAAAGAATGGAGGAAATGAGAATGAAACGAATTGTCTTAACCGGCGGCGGTACGGCAGGGCATGTAACTCCCAATATTGCTCTGATGCCTGCCCTAAAGGAAGCAGGTTACGATATTCATTATATCGGCTCTCACAAAGGTATCGAACGCTCCCTGATAGAAGAACTAAAGATTCCCTATTATGCTATTTCCTCCGGTAAGTTAAGACGTTATTTCGATCCCAAGAATTTCAGTGATCCTTTTAAGGTAATGAAAGGATTTTTTGAAGCAGTCAGCCTTATGAAGAGGTTAAAGCCTGATGTGGTTTTTTCGAAAGGCGGTTTTGTTTCAGTCCCTGTGGTATTTGCGGCGAAAAGGCGGGGTATTCCGGTGATTATCCATGAATCCGACATCACTCCCGGCTTAGCCAATAAACTCAGCATATCCTCTGCCAGTAAGATATGTGCCAATTTTCCGGAGACGGTGAAATACCTCCCGGAGGGAAAAGCTGTACTTACTGGAACCCCAATCCGTCAGGAACTCTTTGCCGGTAATAAGCTTTTAGGTGTTGATTTCTGTGGTTTTACCTCAGATAAGCCGATCCTTTTGGTAGTGGGGGGAAGTACCGGATCAGCCGCAGTAAATGAAGCAGTCCGCAAGGCTCTTCCTGAACTTTTAAAGAACTTTCAGGTAATTCATCTATGTGGTAAGGATAAGGTTGATTATAGTTTTAAAGGTACGAAGGGATATGTTCAGTATGAATATATCAAGAAGGAATTGAGTGACCTATTGGCTGCAGCGGATGTTGTAATTTCAAGAGCAGGTGCCAATGCAATCTGTGAACTCCTGGCCCTTCGAAAACCCAACCTTTTAATTCCCTTATCTGCTGCTTCCAGCAGAGGTGACCAGATATTAAATGCTGAATCTTTTAAGAGGCAAGGTTTCAGCTATGTAATAAAAGAAGAAGAGGTATCTACCGAAGCTCTGTTAAAAGGTATCCAGGAAGTTTACGAAAAACGATCTGACTATGTAAAAGCAATGAGTTCCAGTAAATTAAACAATTCCATTGATGCAATCGTTAAATTGATCAAGGAACTGACAAAATAAAAGGCCGTCGACGGCCTTTTATTTTTTTTCTTATTTTCTTTCAATAACTCTGTTTTTATAAATTTCCATATTTTGTATATTCTTATCCTTTTATCTGTTTTTCAGACATGTAATTTATGGGTAATGCTGTCAGCCAGTTTCTGCATTTCTCCTTCTTCATAGCTCTTGGTATCCCAGTGGATGTTAACGGTATCATTTTCATATCTGGGGATGATATGCATATGGAAATGGAACACTGTCTGTCCTGCTGCCCTGCCATTGTTCTGCAGGATATTAACACCGTCACAGCCAAGCTCTTCTTTTAAAACACCTGCTATCTTCTTGGCAACCACAAAGACATGGGAAGCTTCTTCTTCGGTTAATTCAAATATATCACTGCAGTGATTTTTAGGAATTATAACCGTATGTCCTTTTGCTGAGGGTGCTATATCCAGTATAGCCTTTACGAAATCATCCTCATATATAGTGGCTGAAGGGATTTCGTGCCCAATAATACTACAAAATACACAATTATTAATCATATTTCTCTCTCCTTTTCTTTTCTACCTACAACTGTAGACTTTATTTGGTAAATAGTGATTATTTTATAGCATTTTTCAATGTATTAACTGTCGTTTTCTGTAAATTAGATTTTATTGTAAAAAATAACATATTCTGATAAGATAATCTCAGGAGGTGGACAATATGTTATTTTCCAACGAAGAGCAACATAAATTAAAGGATTTAATGCGTTCCAATGATGATTTTGCTTACTTTATGACAAAAAGCCTTGACGGATGTAAAAACCTCTCCTCACAGATATGCCATGAATTACGTAACCCGCTGACCCTGATAAAGAGTACCTCCCAGCTGATTGAAAGCAGTAACCCGGAAGTACACAATATCAAATACTGGGAACAGCTTAAAGAGGATATTCATGAATTAGAACTGCTGCTTGAGGAATTTAGTACATATAATCACAGCGAGTCTGTGAACAGGCAAAGCCAGAATATCCTGCTGTTGTTAAAATCCATATTAGAAGGTTTTCAACCTGCAGCCAGCCAGAAAGACGTGGATTTATCACTAATCATTGATGACAAAGATATCCCCTGCTATACCTTGTATTCTTTCGACCGCATCAAGATTAAGCAGGTAGTTACAAATATTTTGAAAAATGCTTTAGAGGCTACGGATAAAGGCGATCACATCCAGATTGTCTGTAGTACAGAAGACTCATCCAACCTTCTGATTACAATTAAAAATGACGGTAGCCCAATACCCGGGGATATCCTTCCCACTATCTTTACTCCTTTTGTAACATATAAAGCAAATGGTTCCGGATTAGGCCTGGCAATCTCATCCAATATTATCATGGCTCATGGCGGAACTCTTTCAGCAACTTCTACGGAAGAAGAAACATCTTTTTACATCAGACTCCCATTGTAAAGAATTATTACCTACCAAAACTTTTGCTTTACTTCAAAGGATTACCTGCCCCGGTAATCCTTTGAAGCATTTAAAGGGATTTTTTGAACGGAAATGCCTGATCAAAGTGTCTTATCAGACTGAAATTACCTTTTGCCGTCAACTCACCTGACATGAAGGCCATCTGCATGGTAATATGCCCTGTTACTATCTTTTTCATTATAGCAGAGGGAAGCTTGATTTCTACATCAGCCTCATTCCCCTTGCCGTGAAAGCAGTTCAGCCTTCCCTGTTTAATTTCTACCGTTATTGTTGTTTCCATATCTGTAAATCCAATTTCATAAACTGCCTCTTCCTCTTTGATAACATGATAGTTATCAATTAGCTTGGGCAGAAATTCCTGTCCTTCTTCGTCTTTGTTATTTAACATGCCCTTAAATATCTGAGTTAACTCCTCAATATCTTCCTTTTGCTTCTTTACATAAGTGTCATCGGAAACATACATGGACAGCTGTTCACTCTCCTGCGGTGTTAGATCATTTAGAGTCCCTTTTATGAACCGATGCCTGATATAAGAATCGCTTGCAGGAAAGTTCTTCGCCTTCTGGTTAACGGACTTGTATAATTTCTCAGCATATTTTTCGATTAACAGACCGTACTCCTTATTGGTTTCGAAGTCTACGTGATCTTCCACATAGGCTCTTATACCGTCAAGAACCGTTCCTCCAAGAACTTCCCAGGCTTTCACCAGGTAACCTTCCGCATCCCTTTCTCCCCCGGCCGTTGCCGTAACCACAGGTAGCATATAGAGCTTACTAAGCTGCTCCTTGTCTCCATAGAGCCAGCAGGCATCCAGAAACTGCTGCATAAATCCACCAATTCCAAGCCACTCCACGTTAACCGCCAGAATGATTCCATCTGCTTCTTTTAAGGTTTTGGGAAGCATGGTGATTCCATTCTTTTCTTCATAGAGATTATAACGGGTAACCTTTACCCTGAGTTCCTCCAGGACTTCCGTTAATTTATGAATCACATATAGGGAAGGATCTTCAATCAATCCTCTTCCCCCATAATAAATATTTATATTCATCTTATCCTCCATTCTGTCGCTTACCGCTCCAAAAAATTATATTGCTTTCGCTTTTATCGTACTTTCAAACCTAACCCTAAGCTCTTATTCAGGCTATGTCTTAAAACTAATACCGAGCGTTCAAAACATTGATGAGTTAGTACTTCTCACTTCCTGAAACTCCATTTATAGATTTTCGCTTAAACATTATGGTGCGTTTTTTCTGGTTTTGGTTTTCTATATAATAGCACAGCCAATAATACACCGCTTATCAGCCCCCCGATATGGGCTGAATTATCTACTCCCTGACTGGTCATTCCGCCATAAAGGCTGAGTATGGCAAAGAATATAATCTGTCTGGAACTAATATTTTCTAACCGTCCTTTGTTTACCGCAACAATATAGGCCATGGCTCCGACTACACCAAAAATAGCTCCTGAAGCACCAACGGATACAATCAGGTTATATTTGAATAAATTATATAGGATAGAAGTTCCCCCTGCAAGGATTCCGGAAAGGGTATAAATAAGGATATACTTCCATTTTCCTACTGCCCGCTCCAGATTGTCCCCTATAAATAGCAGCAAAATCATATTGTTTCCCAAATGACTGATTCCTGAATGCAAGAACATATAGGTTATCAGACGGTAATATTCCCGGTTATCAATAACCTCCATCCAGGATAGTGCACCCTCTTTAAAAAGCCGGTTCCCTGTCCTGGTCGGCAGTATAAATTCAATCATAAGAAAAACAAACACATTTAATATGACGATAATCGTATTGCATGGTGAAAGAAATTTAGAGATATGATTACTGCCATCATTCTTTCTATTGTATACCTCCTGCTCTGGGTTTCTGTGAGCAGAGGAATCTGGTTCATAGGCAGAAAAAAGAAGCTCTTCTAAATCCTTCTTAATCCCAAGAAAGTCATTCCGCTGATTTTCATATATCACCAAGCGGTTGTTTCTTGTGTCCACGATCCAGGCTTGTTCTTCCCTCTGGCAGATATCCGCTGCCCCGGCTACATTACCTGTTATGATAAGTGTTTGGAAATGTACCTGCTTTCCTGTGTTCTGCAACAGGTTCTGTGTAACTTGTCTCTTGATATTATTATACTGCAAAGCTGTGAACTCATTGCCATTGGGACACTCAAGCAGCATGGCTGTATACAGTCCATCTTCTTTATCAAGATAAAGAACTCGTATGTCTCTGGCATTCACCCCAATGGTCTTGAAGCTCCTATTACCAAGGAGACCTGTGATATCATCAATAAGCATTATTTAACCTCATTTCTGCCTAATCCTAACAATTATTCTATTTCCTTTTCCCATTCAAAAGAACGTTTCACTGCTTTGTTCCAGCCCTGAAGCTTTTTCTCTCTTATCGTTTCCTCCATGTCAGGGTTAAATATTTCCGGTACTCTTCCATTGCTTTTGATTTCTTCTCTGTCTTTCCAGAAACCTGCTGCCAGACCTGCTAGATAAGCCGCTCCCAAAGCAGTAGTTTCTACACAGGAGGGTCTAATAACTTCTATACCCAGAATGTCAGCCTGGAACTTCATAAGAAAGTTATTAGAGGAGGCACCTCCGTCAGCTTTTAACCGTTTTATTTCCACACCGGCATCCTGTTCCATGGCTTTTAATACTGCATAATTCTGATAAGCAATGGATTCCAGTGTTGCACGGATCAAATGGTTCTTATTAAATCCTCTGGTCATACCTACAATGGTTCCTCTGGCATATTGATCCCAGTAAGGGGCTCCAAGTCCGGAAAAGGCCGGAACTACATATACACCGTTGGTATCCTTGACAGATAGAGCCGCTTCTTCCGTTTCCGCTGCATCTCTAATTATCTGAAGTTCATCTCTTAGCCATTGTATAGCCGCACCTGCAACAAATACACTGCCTTCCAGAGCGTATTGGACTTTTCCTTTCTCTGAGGCTGCAATGGTCGTGAGGAGTCCGTTATTAGAGGTAATTGGCGTATCGCCTGTATTCATTAATAAAAAGCAGCCTGTTCCATAGGTATTTTTTACTTCACCCTTTTCATAACAGCCCTGCCCGAAAAGTGCTGCCTGCTGATCTCCTGCAACACCGCCTATGGTTATTTTTCCGCCTAACAGGCCTTTCTCTGTAAGTCCAAAGATATGGCTGGAGGGTTTGACCTCGGGCAATATGGACTTTGGTATATCCAGCGCATTTAATATCTCATCATCCCACTTTAATTTCTTGATATCAAAAAGCATGGTCCGGGAGGCATTGGTATAATCTGTAGCAAACACCTTGCCGCCTGTCAGTTTCCAGATGAGCCAGGTATCCACCGTTCCAAAGAGGAGGTTTCCCTTCTCTGCTTCTTCCTTTACACCTTCTACATTGTCAAAGATCCATTTGATTTTAGTGGCAGAAAAATAGGCATCCGGAATAAGCCCGGTGTGTTCTTTTATCACCCGGTCAAGTCCGCTTGCCTTAATGGTCTGTATCATATCTGAAGTTCTTCTGCATTGCCATACAATGGCATTGTATACAGGCTCTCCCGTAAGTTTATTCCATAGGATTGTTGTCTCTCTCTGGTTGGTAATTCCAATAGATGCTATATCTTCTGCACTTATTCCAAGCTTTGCCATAGCTTCTGCTGCTACACTGATCTGAGAAGACCATATCTCCTTTGGATCCTGCTCCACCCAGCCTGCTACCGGGTATATCTGTTTGAATTCCTTTTGCGCTTTGCTTACAGCCTGTCCTTGTCTGTTAAAAAGAATACACCTTGAGCTGGTGGTTCCCTGATCAAGGGCCATAATATAGTTCTTCATACAACCTCCAAAAAAGGCTTGGCCTTAGGCTTTTTTATCCGCCTGCACCGACCTATAATGGTAGATTATACTATTAATTACTGACTTATACAAGCTTTCTGCATTTTGTTTTGGCTAAAAGCCTTATTGCTGAAAATGAGGCATATATGGAAGAGCTTAACAAGAAATATGTCTGGAAGTCCTTGACTGCGGTTAAGGAAGGGCATGTATATTCCATTGACTTATTCGCATTATCTGGTGGAGCCCTGGCCGCAAAATATGGAGTTCAGCTAGTATCTGATGCTTTGTCTGAGTAATATTCAACCTATTTTTCAGCCTTATTACAACTATACTTAGGTTATTTCATCCTTACTCCTTCGGCTATTTAACCCTTACTCTTTCATCTTAAAGAGATAGATCTCTCTGGAAAAAGCGAGTTCATCTGAATTCTCAACCGGTACAGACTGATTTTTCTCAAGCTTCTGTCCATTGACGTAAGTTCCGTTAGTCGATCCCAGATCAGTAAGAAATACCGTATTATCTCGTTTCGTTATTACAGCATGGAGCCTGCTGACACTTCCTTCTGTAAGTATTAACTGATTACGATTCTTATCTTTCCCCACATAATAAGGAAAAGCCTCAATGGGTATTTCAGCAGGGTTGCAGCTATTTTTTTCAACCAGGTAATGACAAGGCAGAGATGACTGTGTAAATAGAATTTCTGTCTTGTCTTCTGTCTCGGATAAAATAGTGGTGGTGATATTGTTCTCTTCTTTCAGTATCTGGGATACTTCAATAGTCTGATTATGCTCTCCTCCATCTGCTGTTTGAAGGACTCTTAAAGGCTTCTCTTTTATATCTTCAGGCTTCTCTTTTATATCTTCGTATACCAATTTTGTAATTAATCTGGTACTTTTCTTTTTGGGGTCGAGCACCTTGGTCAGGGCATATCCTGAGAGGCATATTACAACAGCCAGCCCTGCCGTTACTTTTATAATATCCGGATGTCCTAACTCGTCGGATAAGACACCAGTTCTAAACAGAACAAATAGAAAACTCATGGCACCTGCTACAATGGCCCCAGCCATTATAAAGGTTGATGTCTCATAATAACTTACTTCCACCTGCTTCTCATACTCCCCATTATGATTGATCTGATATGCATTTTCCTCTGTGGCAGATTGTTTCAGGATATCTATACCAGATAGCAAATTATCCTTTGTAAGGATGTTATCCTCAGCAGCGTTTTCCTTCTGCTGCTGAGGGGGGGGTATTTTTTTTACTTTGATTTCTTTTGGTGCAGCTTCTTTTAATATATCCCGAAGGCGATATAGGGTTGTATTATCCTCACGGCTCTCCTTATAGAGCGCGTAGATTAGAAGAACCACGGATTCTTCTTTATAATCTGCTTTGTTCATAATATACTCAAACAATATAGACAGCTGGCAGATAATGTTATCCCGGAATCCGGGATAATAGCAGAGCTTAAGGCTGTCTGTATTTTCTTTCACAAAAAGGCAGTCCGGATATAGTATGAAATCATCCTGCTCCAGGAAATATTCCCTGCCGTTTTCAATTGCATTGAATATTCTCTCCAGCAGTTCCTTTACATCCTTAAAATGAAATACTCTGTTTTTATAGGTTTCTTCCAGAGTTTTAAAATTTGTAATGTCATAATAGTAAAGCTCCATATTGTTGATGCTCTTTATGTCAATATTTATTAAGCCGGGGACGCTATACTGAGACAGCATTTTATTCTTATAATTTTGTACTCTATCATCTCCTTTTAACACCATATAACTGCTTTTGAGATCTCTTATAAATTCTTTTTTCAGCTTGCTTTCCATATTAACCCCCCATCTACCATCTGTCTTGGCAAACATACAAACCAGGATGTTGAAATCTTTTATTTTTTAAGTAGTACTGGCTTCCTATGCTACGGAATCAGCATCAGATGAGACATTTGCCCAAATCAGGAATGAATTTTATTTTTAAATAATTCATACATCCCCTGATGTATACCCAAGTTTGCTTGGAATACTGCCCAAATAGATGGTATGTCCTTTATGTCACACCACTTATATGGATACAATTTTTTTGGATAAAGTTCGTTAATCCACTACGAAATTAACTGCTTTCTTAAGGGCGTTTAAAATGGTGTTCGCGCCGGGTAAATTTTCTCCTGTATCCATCATTATACGAAATGCTCTGACAAATTCCGGCTGATTATCAAAGCTTTTATAATCTTCGTATCTATAAGCTGTTCCGCTCTTTTTAAAAAACTTTCCTATACCAGGCATTGGTAACCGAAAATTAAGATGCATATTAACCCTGATCCCCTTACTGGTAATCTCAATCTTCATATCCTCTATGGAAGTAATTAATGCTTTATCTTCTATGTATTTCTTAAGAATTCCTTCCAGGCCTGCTTCTTCCCATGTGTAGTCCCTGGCGCCTATAGCGATTCCCCTGCTCAGATATTTTTCGTAATCAACACTGCCTGTTAACGGCTCCATGTCCTTTCTTGCTACAGCTTCACCTTCTATTGTTATAAGGTGAACCGCACCTACAGCATTCCTCCAGTCATGAAGCAGCATAGCCGTATAGAGAAGTGCTGTTATGATAAATAGAATCAAGGGCAGCAGGATAGCCGCTTCCAGGGTATAATTTCCTTCCAGCTTTTTTTTCATGCTAAAAATATTACCCCCAGATAGGAAAGAAACAGAAAAGGTACAAAGGGGATGGTATCTTTTCGTTCTGCTCTTCTAAAGATCAGTAAAAACAATGACACCAACCCAGTAAGGCTTAATCCTAACAGCATAAGGTTTAAATTTTTTATAAAACCCAAGCATATCCCGGTAATACAGATAATCAATCCATCTCCGTCACCAATCTGACCTTTAAGCAGTCTACCAGCTGCAAGCAGTAACAACCCAAGAAGCAAACCACTCAATCGGTCAATAACAGGTACCCCACCAACTATTAGAAAAGTTACAGATAGCAGCAAACCTCCTGAAACTATGAGAAAAACGGATATCTTCTTCTCTTTTATATCCTGAAAGCTGCACAGGAGCAGCCATATTCCCAGTAATACCTCTGCTGGAATTTTCATACTTATTCCTCCCTATCGTTCAAACTCTTTCTCGCTTTTCTTCCTTATCATCTACTTAACCAAGCAACTTTTCTTCTATTTCTTGCCGCCGCAGCGTTTGCATAAACTTCTCCCGCCTGCTTCAGACACAGGTATTTTTAAAATGGTTCTTTTTAGACCACTGCAGCTTATACTGCTATGATATCTGTCACCGGTATCTGTGATATACACCATTCCCCTTGTATCCACCTTTTCACCACACAGCTCACAGGCATCATATTTACCACCATATAGATTGGATTCTACTCTCGCCATAGAAAATGAAATCTGCTTTATGGATCTTGTTAAGTGAGAACAGCTTTCACTTACATGATAGACATTTCCGGTTTCTGTAATGTAGACATAAGTCTGTTCTTCCTCTTCTTCTTCACTGTTCTCTACCTTATCAGGTCGATATCCATTCCAGCCCCTTAAAGTAACCCTCTGCATCATGTAGAAATCACCCACAGGAAGCAGTATAATGGGTGGCCTGATGTAATAGTTCAGAACAATATCTACCTGATCATCTTTTCCCATGAACTCTGACAGATAAAAGGACAATCCTTCCATACCGCCTTTAATTACTGAACCATCAATATATTCTTTATCAATATAATCTCCTAATTTATACCGTAAAAAAGCATTGTTAATGTTTTTAGTTAGGAGCAATTCTTTTAACAGGGTTTCACTTGGTACTTTTTCAGCTTTCTCATTAGATTCAGCTTCCTCTGCTCTTTCGTTTAGCTCAGTGCTTTCGTCATTTCTTTCGTCATTTCTTTCATCATTTCCACTATAATCTGTGATGTACTGGTATACATATCCGTATTTTGAAAGCTCCAATCCTTCTTTCGTAATTGCCTGCTGCAGCATTTCATGCAGGATAAATATCTGGAACAGATACAAAAAAGTCACTATGGCAAAAATAAAAACAGGAAGTATAAGGCCGCATTCCACTGTCAGCGAGCCTTTTGTTGTTAAACCCTTTCTGGTTTTCAATTACCCTTCCTTTCTTAAAAGGGACAAGGATATCCGCCTTGTTAAATTATTGGATGATGCTTCCCGGAGAGAGATTGCTTTTAAAATATAGTTTAGACGGATATCCCTGTCCCTTTTAGATGTTGCATAATGAAATTAGTAGGTATACTCCTGCTTATATTTATATGTATATATTCCGTTGTCATCAGTTGCCTTTGTTAAAATTGGCAAGTTTATCAGCTTGTTTTTCATTTGAAACTCCCCCTCTGCGCTAAAGCCTGTGAGGCAGTTCTTTATGGAGAAGCCGTTATTATATTCTGCTCTTAGATTCTCCTGAATAAGGTCCATACTATGATATGTCTTATCCTCTCTATTCTTCATCAGTAGGAAGATTTTAAGGTAACTGGTGTAATCTCCATTTCCCGGTCCTCCATCTTCTTTATAACTAGATGCCTTTTCTTTGATCTTAGCTTTGGTAAGTCCAAAAATCTCTGTAAGGCTTAGCGAAAAATCTCTCTTCTGCTTTAGATACGGGACATTTTTACCTGAAAATACTGCTGCTGTATCAATAAGCCCTTCCCCAAATCCCCAGGTTACAATTACTACATACTTTACTGCTTCAATTAAAGCCGGCATTCCTGTAAATCCTACAAAGGCAGCTGCCAATGCGCCCGCCTCCTCTATGCTTTTCCTATCCATTAACAACGTTATGGTATTAGTCAGACTTCGGACTGCCACAATTCTGTTTACCATTCCAGCTAAGTTATCGGAATCTTTTTCATTGCCTGCTATGATATACTCCTTTTCATAAGCAAGCACTTTTTCTCCTGATGCCGGTCCTTTTATATAATCTCCGAAATGCTCCTCTATATATTGAAGAAATAAAATATCGTTTAGAAGGGTAAGTCCATTATTCTCTGTAATATCTTCACCTTCCAGGGATGAAAATACAGGTTCATAGAAATCTTCACTGTTATCAAGAGCTATCCCCCTCGTCTGGTCCTCATACTCTCTTTTTTCTTCTTTTTCTTTTGGCATATTCATAATCGTTGAAGGGAGTCCCGTGACATCCAGTTGGTTTTGTGAGATCTTGTCGGTATCATCAATAATAAGTTCTATTAACCCGCTTTTTAAGATACCGTTTATGCCTGAAAAGAAAGAACTGCTTTCTTCCGGCTTGCTGCAATCCGAGTATTGGAAACGAAGACAATTAAAATCCAGGCTTTTTATACTAATTTCATAATTCTTTAGTTCCTTCTTGTAGGTTTGCCAGGAGGCACTGTCAGATGATAAGGATAGACTTGTTTCATTTAAGAGATTCACTAAGATACTTTTATTCTTTTTCAGGCAATGAAGCATTTCTTCATAGTCATATTGATGCACTCCTTCAGTCCCCGGACTAACCGTATCAAGCTCACCGGTCAGCCCACCAGATTGTTCATTGTCAGATTTCTCCTTAAAATTTTCTAATGCCTGCTGATATTTTTCAATTTCATTCTTTGCATTGTTGTTTCGAACCGTAATTTCCTCCAACAAGTTAATTGCCTTATTCGTGGCACTTATTTCTTTGCTGGCAATTTCTTTTAGCTCGAGCCCTCTTTGGTTCAGGCTTTCTATCTTTCTTTTTTGTTCTTCGTTGCAATTCCTGATTGCATCCTCTTTACTTCTGACAGTAGCTTTATAGGCAGCATTCTCTTTGGGTGTGTAATTTGTTGTATCAGCTGAGAGAAGCTCTGATAGTTCCGTGGTAAGTGCCTCCTCCCTGGCTTTAAGAGTATAGAGGGTTTCCATTTCCGATTGTCCTGTATCAACAGAGGACAGTGGATTTGTATATTGGGATTTTACGGAGTTAAACAGCCAGTCATTGTCTATACCAAGGCTGTTCCTGTCCACGGTCTTAATCCAGAGCTTTTTTACGAAGTTATCCTGTATCTTAGCCATACCATTTTCAGTTTTAATACTTTTTTTCTTCATGGCAAAACCGTCTATTGCTTCCATTAGCTCCAGTACCTTACTTTCAAGCCCTGCTGCTGCCTCCTGCGCTTTTTGCTTTTTATTTAATATCTCTCCGGTCTCTTTGGTATCCTTTATAGTCTTTAGCTCTGACAACAGATTGCTTACAACATCTTCCGGCACCTTATATTTCATATAGTCAGAAACCTGTTTTCTAAACAGCTCCCCTTTAAAATCCAGCATAGTTACTGTGCCGGTTATATTGACTTCTGCTGTCCTTAACCCATATGGTTCGTAAGAATCCGGTATAAGATATTCATAATCCTCCAGATTTTTTCTTGTGTTAAAGGTATATTCCATATAATCCATCAGCTTGTTTTCCAGGATTACATAATCAGCCTCCTTCTCACCATAACCTGCATCCAGTCCAAATACATGATACTCCTCAAACAGAGGTGCATAATATTCCGCAAACAGAGAATTAGCGGCAACCTCAAATGACCTCTTTGCCATCACACCGCCGCCTTTTATTCTGGCTGATTCAAGAAGGATTAACAGGAATGCCATTACACTTAACAGTATCAGGCTTAAGAATACGGTAATCACACCACTTTCCTTTTTCCTCATGCTAATCCTCATAGAACGGAGTTGCATCCTCTTTTATTCTACTAATTGCTCCATTTACAATGTCCATTATGGTTTCCCTGAAAATAATTGCAATACCAATTAATACCACCAGTATTAATATAATTTCCACAACCCCTATACCGTCTTCTTCTCTTATAAAGTCCTTTATAAGTTTCATGTTATCTCCTTTTTCAAATACTAATAATGAAAATATTCCCAAATTCTCTAGAACTGAAAGGAACTCATTGCCGGTAGAAGGATAATTATAATAACCATCACCAGCATTCCCATCATTGGTATTAAGAGCTTCGTTCCAGCTTCTTCTCCCGCTTTTTTAGCTCTTTCTTTTCTTTCTTCAAAGGCCTTTAAAGCTTCCTCCTCCAATTTGCTGATAAAATCAGGAGAGCCTTTTGATATATTCTGAGAAAGAAGAGCAGCAAAGCGAAGATAGGGTATAAGTTTCACCCTTCTTCCAAACTCTTCATAAGCTTTGCTCTCCGATATTCCCATTTGAAGTTCCTTTGCCGTGAGTGCCAGTTCTTCATAGGCATATTTTTTAGTCCCACCTTTTCTCTTATAATCTGCTGCAAGCTTCTTCCAGGCATTTGACACTGACATACCCGCATTTACTAACATCATAAACTTGTTAATCAGCTCTGGATAATCTATTAAAAGTTCCTTTTTTCTCTTCTCAGCTTTTGAGGAAACTTCCATGTTGGTAAGAGGTATACTAAGAAAGGCTGCAGCCACCCCCAGAAGAAACAGTTTTATGCCTTCTGAATTTTTCTTTTCCAACCAGGCAATTTTATAGTTCTTAAGCTCTTCCGGTAAAGTAAGTTCCGGCTCTATATTGTTCTCATCCGCTATCTTAAGCTCCTGTTCCAGTTCCTGTAATGCAAGTTCTTCTTCTGTGAAAATCCTGGGACAGATCACATATGCTCTGGAGTAGCTGGCACTTCTATCCTCCAATGTTAATACAGCAGTCACCTGAATAAGCGTCTCCTTCTTAAGCTCCTCATTATGAACCGTACCGTCATTTTCAAGAAGTTTTGTATCACTGCTGGTCCAGCTGACTTTTATATGAGAGTCTGGTATCTTCTCTTTCAATACCAGGGAACTGTATATCAGGTCTGCTGAAGTGTTGTTCCCCAATGTAACCTCATCCAGATACGTTATCGCTTTATTAAATTCTTCTTCTGCTTCTTTGGCTGAATAACTTTGTTTTGAAACCTGAACGTCTATCTCCTTTTGAAATATCCTCCCGCTGATATCTTTTAAAACCGCAATAAGGCTGATATTAACATCCTCTTCTTTGGCCGCCGGTCTGCCAATATATTTTCCTCCCATCAGATAATTACTGTCCGCCTCCTTGAGAGTACTGAAAAATGCTAAGGCATCAAATACCAGGAATAGAAATAATGCAAGAGACCATTTTTTTAAATGATATATTTTAAGAGTAGATACCAGATCATTACCGATATAGATTCCTTTAAGATTTTCTTCTACTGTATCTTCGTAAGTAACTCCTTTCAATTTTTTATTTCCCAGTACACTCTCCCTACTTCCTGGCATCCTCTTTTTTTTATCTTCTTTTTTATTTATATCACCTGTTGATCCTCTGCTTTTTTCTAAAATATGTTCTGTTTTTGCAAATATAAATAAGATAAAGGGATATAAAAATAGTAAGGGATGTTCCTTTGCCGGCAGTTTTTTGATAAAAGCTTTCTCGTATCTTATGGTAACAGCTGTCATTAGCACAAAGAATACAAAAATAACACCGAATAATACCGCCACTACACTCACCTCCCGCTTACTTATACTTTAATATCTATTAATTTATCGGTTAACAGTGTGACCCCATAATAGCAGATTAACATTGCTGTCATAACAACAACTCCCATGCTATTACCATAGAGGGGATCTAGAAAATGAGGGGAGGAGAGCTTAAGATATGCGATAATTCCGCAGGGCATTATATTCATAATACGTGATTCCAGACGCTTACCGGTTATTATGATCTGGATTTCCCTCTCCACCTCTATCTTATCCCGAATTACTTTCTCCGTAGTTCGTATAACCCGGATTAAATCACCACCTGTGCGTTTAGCTGTTTGGAAGACCTCTGAAAAGTTTTTAATATCCTCCACACCGCTACGCTCCCCCAAATCATTCAGTATATCCTCCAGATTCTGATTCACTTTTATTTTTTTTACAATAGTACTGAATTCGTTTATTATAAGGGACTCTTCCCCATATATCTGCTTCAGGTCTAAAATGGCCTGGTAAAAAGCATTCTCCACGGAATAACCGGTATTTAACGCTGCGCTCAACCCTGACAGCCCCTCACCAAATTCCCTGTTTAATTGCCATTTGCGCTTTTTTATATAGTTTAATTTTTCTCTTTTTAAATATACTGGAAGAAAGAAGAGTAACAGCAATACCCCCAGAAAACTGTTATAGAATAAAACTCCAAAGATAAAACAGAAGGCGGTGCCTTTAAGAATCAGTAGAATAATTTCCTGCTTACTAAAATGATAGATATCATAATTTTCAATCAAATCCTGCCTCCCGTTTCATAAGACCGGCAGCTATCAGTTTATCCCTATGCTCCAGCAAATCTCCCGTCGCTTTCAGGGCACCTAACACTTTTCCTTTCCCATCCTCTCCGGTCTCCTTAAAAGAATATAGCCTGTTTAGCTGTATTTCCCCTTCCTCTATATTTCGTACTTCTGTAATCTCCAGGACTTTTCTTGATTTATCCCTAAGCCTTCCAAGGTGTATTAGTATATCTATGGCAGAAGCCACCTGTTGTCTTACTGCCGTAAGCGGAATATTTGCTCCCATAAGTACCAGGGTTTCCAGCCGTTTGAGCATATCTCCGGTAGAATTCGCATGCCCTGTGGATAAAGAACCATCATGTCCGCTGTTCATAGCCTGCAGCAAATCCAGAGCAGCTCCGTCTCTGACTTCTCCAAGAATAATTCTGTTTGGTCTCATACGTAAGCTTGCTTTTATCAATTGCCTGATGCTGACCTCATTTTTACCTTCTACATTTGCATTTCTTACCTCAAGACTCACAAGATTTGGGATGTTCTTTATCTGAAGTTCTGCGGAATCCTCTATTGTGATAACCCGCTCATCGGAAGGTATATAATTAGACAGTACATTTAAAAAAGTTGTCTTACCAGAGCCTGTACCTCCGCTTATGAAAATGTTGTAGCCCGCCTGTACCAGATTCTTTAAGAAATCAGCGGCTTCTCTGGTTATAGATCCAATCTGTATCAGTTGTTCCATGGTAATGGGTTTGTGGGGGAATTTCCGGATAGTTATTACCGGTCCCATAAGAGATACCGGCGGAAGGACGATATTAACCCTGGAACCGTCCATCAGACGGGTATCCACTATTGGGTTTGCCTCGTTAACGATGCGGTTTGTCTTGGCAACAATCTGCTGAATTATATCTTCCAGCCTTTTCTCTGAGTCGAAATGTTTCTCAATGGGGTAAACCTTCCCTGCCTTTTCTATGAAAATATTATTATAACCGTTTATCATAATCTCGGTTATCTCATTATCCTCAATTAACTCCTGCAGAATATCCAGCCTTCTGATAGAGTTAAAGATATCCTTCCTCAGATTCTTTTTCTCCCTAAGGCTTAAGAAGTTCTCCTTACCCTTTTGAAGAAGCAGCTCATCAATCGTATCCAGTATTTCTTCATCTTCAATATCCTTTGTTAGATCTATTCGGCTTCTGACTTCTTCTATGATCGTTTGTTTTAACAATTCTCTATCTCCAATCCCAGGAAGCTATATTCCTTTCCTATTCTAACCACAGATATCTGAGTAAGAACGTCCTCATAACCTGCCCACTTAAGCTGGGAAAGAAAACTGTTTAATTGACCTTCTCCATATTCGCCTTCTTCAGCTGATACATATATCTTTGTACTGGCCTTAAGAAGCTTTATGATAGCCGGTGAAAATATGACTGTTTCGAATAGAACGGTATCATATTCTGACTGATAGATTAACTGGAGCCAGTTCTCCATATCCTCTGGGGTAATTTCATAAAGATCTGTTCCAAAGGCCGCTCCTTTCATAAAATGTAGTTCACCTTTTTTCTGTATCAGGTTAATAAGTTTCTTATTCATACTCTGAGTGTTCTGTTTAAGATAATAGATGAATTCTGAAAGTCCGCTTTCATTCTCTCTGATTTCCAGCCCCTTCACTCCATTAAACGGCTCCAGCATAAAAAATAAAGTATTCTTTAACCTAGCCTTCTCTTTCCACAAATCCAGGCTGAAGCCCCTGCTAAAGTGTGCGTTGTTAAGAGAAAATACCGTAATAAGCTCCTTTTTACCTTCCCGTTTTCTTAATTCACCTGATTCTTCCGGTAAAAGCTCCTTCAATCCATTTAGTATCCTTTCTCCAGGCTGATATTTGTATATAGCGGTACAGCAGCCTGGGGGTATTATGGAATCCGGTGCTTGTGTCAGTATTACCAAACAACTGTAATTGTTAATACTTAAGTCAATTTCCTCTGCCTCTTCTCCCCATAATAGAATATCTGCTGCTTCATTTTTAAGGTATTCCTTTAATGCATCCTCCTCGGTAAATAATCTTATCTGGAAGATACCCCGCGCCTTGCTCTTTATGTACTCGGACAGATGTGATGCATACTCTCCATCCTTATCGTAGATAGCCAATGTCTTAAACAATTCTCCTCCTTTTTAATAACTGCATATTGAAACATAAGGTGTTACAAAAGACTTGTATAATGAACTGCCACCAGACAATTCTTTCTTGAAATAATCTTTAACCTCTGGTTTTGTAAGTCTGATTACAAGTCTGTCTTTTCTTAGCCTGTTTTTTTATTCTTGTTATTATATGTCTGCTTGTAATTAGTCTGTTTATATAAGTCTGCTTATAATACGGTTGCTTATAATACCATTGCTTATAATGAGTCTGCTTGAGTATGTCGGTTTGAGTATGTCTGCTTGAGTAAATTGAATCGAGTATGTCGGTTTGAGTATGTCAGTTTGAGAATGTTTCCTAATTATAAACTACCTTCTTAATATCTTTACTCTTACAAGATTGAGTCATCGAAGACTGCACTTATATATTTTTTTATAACAGGAACGTTTTCAGGGAAAACTCCGGATACAGCTTCTTAATTCCTAAGCTTACAACAAATCCAATTAATATATACACTGAAAAATGTACTCCGGCATTACTCTTATCCTCCTTATTGTAATAACGATACCAGTCTTCTTCTTTCTCCTTAAATCTGCTGCTCCAATATATACGTTGTATATATCTTACCAGTAACTTAAATTTGTTGTGGGATTGTTTCTTTGATATAATATGAAAAACAGAAATTATGGCGGCTGCCAGAAATGAAAATAAAATTGATTGAATACAGAACGTAATTCCATAGAAACCGCTAACAACCGAATAGAGTTTAATATCTCCGGCTCCCAGAGCTCTTATCATAAACAATGGAAAAAGTATTGTCACAGGGAAAAGTACTCCTGGAATCCATTTTAAGATGCTTGTCCACCCCTGCTCAAGGGATAAAAAGACCAGGCTTACTGCTAAACCTGCTGCTATCAGGCGGTTTGGTATCTTGTAAGACTTAAGATCTTCTTTTACAGCTAAAAGAAGAAAGAAGATGCAAAGAAATCCATAATCGATAGGTTCACCTCTTTGCTATGTAAGATGTTCCCATATTACACCAGTATGTATTATTTTGTCAATAAAGAATATCATAAATTCTCAAATTCATTATATTATCTAAGATTTCTAAATTTTTTTGTTGGTTTTTACTTCTAGCCAGTTGAGGATAAGATAGATTAACAGCCACAGGTACCAGCCCAGGGTTACATAAAAGAAAGCCTTCGGTGGTTATCTGGTATAGAATAAAAGCACGAAATAGCAGAACCCTTATGTAAAATAAAAATAAGCAGCTACTCCATATACCATTAGAAACCCTGGCAATCCAAGTACTCCTACAACCAGGGCATTCAGGCTGTTGGTACCGACACCTAAAGAAATATGACTGCTGGCGAGTATTGTATTAAGTAAATATATCCCTAATAAGCCCACGCATATTCGCAGTATAAAGTTTACTATAAGATCAAAGCGCTGTTTTAAAAATCCTACAATCAGCAGAAACACACATACCAGTAATATTGCTCCAAGAAAATACCACTTCGTTTCCATGCAATCCCTTTCCCCCAATTAACATTTTTTTCTATATAATGTAGTATATTCTGGTAATTAGCAGACTATACTATAAATAACCTATTTCTTGTATAAGCCTTCGTCAGGCGGAATGGAGCATGTATGAAACTGTTTGCAAAAAGAAAAAGGCAAAACAATGAAGCCTTGCTGTATGAAATCCAAAAAACAAAGCTTGCTCTGGAATCAGCTTATTCCAATTTTGAGAACGTGGTGGATCCCGATTTAATCGACTGCTATATTTATGAAGTAAATGCTGTTCAAAAAAGGTATAAATTTCTTCTAAAACAAGCAAAGCTGCTGGAGGATGACTGCTCCGCAATTTAAGAACCTAAGAGAAAATCTAAGAGAGAGCTTACACAACAGCGCAGCTTTGAGGCTCGCTGTTTTTTTGTATCTTACTTCTATATATTCCACAGCCTTCGGGCTATTTCAGTTAATTCTCTGACATGCTTCCACGCCTCTTTTTGCAGAATACTCTTACGCTCTGTACTTCATAGCAACCAAGCTCTGAGTAAACTTGCGGCGGAGATTTATTTGATTTTGCTGTCAGATTGATTCCTCACAGAATAACTGCAGCTTTCATATGTTGAATTAAGGAAATCGACACTAGAAAAATTCCAGGACTTCCGTACTCCCATAGAAATGTACTGCAGGCTTTCCAGTAAAACTTAATGCTTCCTTACTTCTGCCTTCCTTTCGCACACTTTTCATATTGTGGAATAGTATGAAATCCCGGAAAAACTATATCTATCTTTAGCCTGTTCCCTATGGCACCCTATACATAAGAGCTTCATAGGGTCGTAATTTATTGCTGACAGTGTCCTCATAATTAGTTATTAAAAGTTCACCGGCGTACTCATACTCTTTGGGCAGCTGATAGTCTGTTTCTTCACCATAAAAATTGCATAAAACTACTATTATATCCTCATTCAGAGTTCTTGCATATGCAAAGATATTCGTATCCTCCGGCAACAGCAGCCGGAAATCTCCATATACAATCACTTCGTTCTCTTTTCTCAGTCTGATCAGTTTCTTGTAATGGTTATAAATTGAATTTGGGTCATTTACCTGAGCTGAGGCGTTCACCAGTCTGTAATCAGGATTTACGGCAATCCATGGTGTTCCTGTTGTAAATCCGCCGTTTTCTTCCTCCGTCCATTGCATCGGTGTTCTGGCATTATCCCTTCCTTTTGCATAAACAGACTCCATAATTTCTTCATGAGAATACCCTTTTGCTATACGGTCTTTATACATATTCAGGGTCTCAATATCTTTATAATCCTGAATATCCTTCAATCTGATATTCGTCATACCCAGCTCTTCCCCTTGATAGATATAAGGAGTTCCGGAAAGACCATGCAGTAAGGTTGCAAGCATTTTCGCACTCTCAACTCTGCCTTCCTTATCATTTCCCCATCTGGAAACAATTCTTGGCAGGTCGTGATTGTTCCAGAACAAACTGTTCCAGCCATCTTTGTCAAAGCAGGTCTGCCACTTATGAAATACCCGTTTTAGGTCTGCTAAATGAAGAGGTTTCAGATCCCACTTATCCATACCGGGCTGCTGATCAAGTCCAATATGCTCAAATTGAAATACCATACTCAATTCCTTATTCTCAGGATTCGAATACATCTTGGCGATCTCAGGTGTGGCCCCCCAGCATTCTCCCACTGTTAACAGGTCTTTCTTCCCAAAGGTATTCTCATTCATCTCACGTATATATTCATGGAGCTTAGGCCCATTACCGGTGATTTTCTCATCAGGAAGCTTCCCGATAAGGTCAATTACATCCATACGGAAGCCTCCAATTCCTTTCTCAATCCAGAAATTCATAAAGCTGTATACTTCTTGTCTTACCTTGGGATTCTCCCAATTTAAGTCCGGCTGCTTTTTACTGAATAAATGTAAATAATATTGCTTTGTTGACTCATCCCATTCCCAGGCACTTCCTGAGAAGATGGACCCTAAATCGTTAGGTTCCCCACCATTTGCTGCATCTCTCCATACATAATAGTCTCTGTAAGCATTATCCTTTGATTTCTTTGATTCAATAAACCATTTATGCTCATCAGAGGTATGATTCGCCACCAGGTCCATAAGAATCTTGATATTTCTTTTATTTCCTTCCTCCAGCAGCTTTTCCATATCAGAAAGTGTCCCAAAGTCTTCCATGATATCCTCATAATCACTTATATCATAGCCGTTATCATCATTGGGTGATTTAAATACAGGGCTTAACCATATAACATCAATTCCCAAATCAGATAAATAGTCCAATTTTTCTATGATACCTTGAATATCTCCTATTCCATCACCATTGGTATCATAGAAGCTTCTTGGATATATTTGATAAACAACTGAATTGTGCCACCATTTTTTATTCATACTGAATTCCTCATACTGTTTCGGTTTTATTATTTATAGTTACTCTTTTATTTGGGGTATATAAGACAACTTCTTATACCAGACTTATTTTCCTTTTACGTAAGTGAAA
The DNA here is from genome assembly GCF_033100115.1 of Anaerocolumna sp. AGMB13020. NCBI lineage: Bacteria > Bacillati > Bacillota > Clostridia > Lachnospirales > Lachnospiraceae > Anaerocolumna > Anaerocolumna sp. AGMB13020. Next base: position 2,935,886 of record NZ_CP136910.1, read on the forward strand.
AGGAAAAGAGCCTTCCTATATTCCCTGTAATTATTCTTATATTTTCTACAACTGACAGCTTTCTAATTACAACTTTCTAATTACAGCTTTCTAATTACAACTTTCTAATTACAGCTTTCTATTTACAACTTTCTAATTACAGCTTTCTATTTACAGCTTTCTAGTTTTGCAAATACTCTTAAAAGCTCACTTACACTCCATGCTTGTGCAAAACACCCCTGTGAAATCGTGGGATTTAAACCATCATAGATTTCAGCTATTTGTCCGACACAGCCCTCCCTCATACAAGACTCTAACACCTCCAACTGTTCCCTTACTCTTGTCACCGCACTATCACTATACTCATTTACTTTTAGATAAGCCAGATAGTATGCCCCCAGGGGAAATGCCCAAACAGTACCCTGATGATAAGCCATATCCCTGTTAAAATGTGAACCACCGTAAACCGGTTTAAAGTCCTTATCATATTTGCTTAAGCTTCTTAAGCCATAAGGAGTATAGAGGGTTTCATAGACTTTATTTACTACCTGCTTCTCCTGCTCCTTCTCCAAAATAGAAAAGGGTTGTGATACGGCCCATATCTGATTACAACGTATCTGATAATCAGCCGCTTCACCTGATACAAGATCTTTCAGACAATTTTCTTTCTTATTCCAGAACTGTTCCGCAAAGCTTCTGCTTACCTGTTTGGCAAGCTCTTCATATGGGATGTCTTCCTTCTCTAAAAGCCTTGCGAAAACCCCCATAATCCTTAAGTCATTATACCAATAGGCATTGATTTCAACCGGTTTACCATGCCTTGGGGTAGGCAGAATCTCACCAAAGCGCACATCCATCCAGGTTACTTGTTCCAAGCCGCTGCCTGCCATGATCAGTCCATCCGTATCCATTTTAATATGATAATCCGTACCCTGTTTATACCACTTAATGATATCTTCCATAACAGGGTATGCTTCTTTTACAAAGTCAAGATCACCACTCTCCTGATAGTACTCATATACAGCAGCTATAAATAAAAGGGAGGCATCCACAGTATTATATAAGGGATCGTTTCCTCCTTCCGGAAACATATTTGGCATTAAACCATTTTTACTGTATAACATAAAGGTGCGGAATATACTCTTCGCTTCCTCAAACCGTTTAGTAGAAATACAGCATCCCACCATAGATATCATGGTATCCCGTCCCCAGTCTGCAAAGAAAGGATAACCAGCCATGAGGGTTCTACCTTTCGTAGATTCCCTGTTTACCAGATATTGATCAGCACTCTTTACCAGTTGTTTTCCTAACTCGTCTTTCATCTGAGACTGCTCTACAAGCTTGGTTTGCCTTGCCCTTTCTGTAGCCATTAGCTCCTCTATGGTATGGTTCGTATTTTCCAGACTATATATTAGGTCAAGGACCTTTTCTTCCTTTCCCTTCACTGTTATGGAAATATTATGATTATGGGCTGTTACGCCTATTGCATCTCTGCCATCTCTTGCATCATAGCTATAATATAGATCACTGATATATTCTGTAGCATAACTGCTCACCTTGCCGCTGGTTGCATATTGGAGGGTAATTCCATTGCTAATAATTTCCTTATCAGTAATGGAAAAAATCTGATTCTTATTTAAAATTTCACCTTTTTGAACAAATTGCAGCATAGGTGTAATGCTTAATTTTACGTTTTTACTGCCACTGTTGGTTATAAAATAGCGTATACCAATCGTATTTTCTCCATGAGCCATTACTGCTGACTTTCTAATCTCAACAGCATCAGCCTGATAAGTCCATACAGGATAATGCTCAAAGAAAAATTGATTCAGATATTTAAAACCGGTCTGGTCTTTAGCTTGATTAACATATGTTTGACTGGATAACTCTATTTTGTCTTCTTCTCCGATTTCAAGCTGCTCATCCAACCTTGTAACGAGATGATATCTGTGATTGGGTGCTATGGTGCATGCCATCAACAAAGCATGGTCATTACGAGTATTAGAACCAATAGCTGTTAACGAGGAATATCCTCCTAACCCGTTTGTTATAAGATAACAATTCTCCTGACCTCTCTCTAAGGTTTTCCAATCATTTTTACCATATATAAATTTCATTTCGTCCTCCTGCTAAACCGGTATCATTTCGTAATAAATTTCCTGCAAAAAATTGTGCTTACCTTTAGATATCTATCATTCTTTATTTTAATATAACGATAGAATACTTTGGCATGGTAACTTTATTTTCAGCCAGTGTAACTTCACTTCCATCCACAGATAAATATCCTCTGATAGTAAGGCCCTCAAGGCCGGCATCCCCTAAAGCTACTGTCTTTTCTTCCTTACTGATGTTATAAAGCAGCACTATTTCACTACCTTCATACACTTTTCTGACTGCACATATATCCGCACTGCCAAGCTCGTCAATTACGCTGACCTTGCCCCTTGCAAGCTCAGGATTCTCATTCCGAATTCTAACTGCTCTCTTATAATAATTATATATGGATAAAGGGTCCTTTCTTTGTTCATCTGCAGGAGGAAATTTCTGTGTCACTTTCTCTGCTGCTTCCGGTGCATCCGGCATTCCCGTTGTATCCGTTACCGACCATAGCATTGGCAATCGTTTGTTTTCATCCTTGCTGCCCATACTGTTCATACCGATCTCTTCCCCATAATATACATAAGGGCTTCCATTCATGGTGAGCAAAATACCTGCTGCCATTTTCATCTGGTCTTCGTTGTTTACACATTGGGCAGAAATTCTTGTGGTATCATGATTGCTTATAAAAGGTGCATCTATAAAGTCTTTATTACCTTCACTATATTTATCATAAAGACTTACCAGGGACCTGGCAAAGCTTTTAGCAGTTGAAGTACCTAATTTTCGAACGGTGGACGTAATGAGTCCATTATGCTGAGACAGGGGGAAGTTAAACAAACTGGGAATACCGCTTTCATAATAAGTACTGATGGCAGCCTCTTCTTCCCATACCTCTGCTACTATATAAGCATCTTCTTTCTCACTCTTTACATAATCCGTGAACCAGTTTAAAACCTCCACATTACGTTGCTTTTCACCGGAATAGAATTCCTTGGCGGCATCCAGCCTGAACCCGTCTACACCAAGGTCTAACCAAAACTTTGCAATATCTTCAATTTCTTTTCTGACTTGTTGGTTTCCTAAATTTAAATCTGGCATCTGATCCCAGAAAACACCCTCGTAATACCAATCCGAGTTGCCTGCCTTATAATAGGAACTGCTTCCATTGTTTTCTTTTGTGAAATTGTAATAACCAACATAAGGGCATACCTTAAGATCCGGCTCTTCACCTTCTTTTAAACCCTCCAGATATTTTACAGCCTGTGTAAACCAGGGATGCTTTGCTGAGGTATGATTAAACACAAGGTCTATGATTAATTTGATATCACGAGCTTTACATTCTTTTATAAGCTCTTTAAAGTCCTCCAAGGTACCGTACTGAGGATCAATATTATAGTAGTCTGTTACGTCATATTTATGATAGGTGGTAGAAGGCATAATAGGCATTAACCAGATTCCATTAAAGCCCAGGTCTGAATCCGTAGCATTATCCCCATCGTTGATATAATCTAATTTGGATATAATCCCATTGATATCGCCAATACCATCACCATCACTGTCATAAAAGCTATAGACGAAGATTTCATAAAAATTCCGGTAGTTATCATCAATTATATTTAACTCCTGAACATAATTATAAGGTACTTCCGTTATGGTTTCATTCCTTCCATCAGATTCCTCATTATCGCTTTCTTCCTTTGCATCCGTACCGGTATTTTCTTCCTTCACAACTTCCGGTTTCGTTTTGTTCGTTTCAGCCTTATTGCAGCCACCCATGACAAGCATCAATACCAGATAACTTATTAACACGATTATTTTTTTCTTCATACAGGCTCCCCTCTCCTTTACTGACAATAACTATTGAATTTTATTACTTCATTTATGTTTTATATTAAAAGAAGTACTGAAACGTAAGATTCCAGTACTTCTTTTATATAAATTTCAAAGTGAACTGAACATCCCTTTGATAAAGCTCACCTTAACCCTTTACCGCACCAGATACTCCTTCAACATAGAATCTCTGCAGGATTAAGAAAAGAATGGAAATTGGTATAGAAATAAGTACACAGCCGGCAAAGAACTGTGTATAGTAATATTCCACAAATTCTTTCTCAAGCATAGTCCATAATCCAATGGCTATTGTATAATACTTTCTGTCCTGTCCAAGGATTACCTTTGCAAAGATATAATCCACCCAGGGAGACATAAAGGACTGTAATAAAGTGATAACGATGATAGGTTTTGATAATGGAATCGTAATTTTTCGAAACACATCCCATTTCGTGGCCCCATCAATAAAGGCCGCTTCGTCAATCGTCTTAGGTATGGTATCAAAGAAGCCCTTCGCCACCAGAAATCCCAAACCGGCACCTCCGGAATAAACCATGACCAGCGCCACTAATTTTAAAGGTCCGGCCTCTAACATACCAAAGCCTTTTAAGATATAGTAAACTGCGTACATGGACATAAAGCCCGGAAACATTCCCAGAATCATGGCAATATTTATCATCTTTTTACGCATTTTAAATCTCAATCTGGACATTACATAGGATACACTCAAAACAAAGAACGCTGATAAAAGACAGGTAGCAATTGCGACAATAAGTGTATTAAAAAACCAATTTGTAAAAGTCAGACTGGTAGAACCATCAAATAGTTTTTTATAATTATCCAGCGTATAACCTCTTGGCAAAACGTAACTTTTATAACTTCCGCCTTCTGCGCGAAAGGAAGTCAGTATTACAAAAAATATAGGTAAAACCCATATGAAACCAAGAACAGCTAACATCACATGAACAAAGGAATTAGTAATAAATTTTCTAACTCTCATAGAAGAAGTGTTTTGTTTTTTCATTATTGGAAAGTCTCCTCATCTTTGTAAGATCCTGTTTTTCGGTAGGTTAACAAGGATAATGTTGCGAGTATGATAAACACTATGATACCTATAACGGCACCTAAATTGTAGTCTTTATTTGTCATGGTTAACTTGTATAACCAGGTAACCAGCAGGTCTGTTTTTCCCGCATAATAATATTCCAGGGATTCCGGACCGCCACCTGATAATAAGAAGATAACATTAAAGTTATTGATATTACCAACAAAGGAAGTAATCAGGGTGGGTGTGGTTACAAATAACATATATGGCATGGTTATTTTAAAATAAGTAACAAATGCATTGGCACCATCTACTTTTGCCGCTTCATATAAATCTTTGGGTATGTTCTGAAGGATACCGGTAGTAGTCAGCATGGTAAAAGGAACACCAATCCAGATATTGATACATATAATTGTAATCTTAGCGATTGTCGGGTCCGTAAAAAATGGTACTGACTGACTGGCACCAATGATTCCAATATCACGAAGTATCGCATTGACTGCACCATTGGTATTAAAGATTGTTCTCATGGTAAGTAAGGATACAAATTGAGGAACGGCAACTGATAATACAAACAAAAATCTCCAGAAGCCTTTAAATCTTGTACCTTCTCGGTTAATAACAATGGCTAACAGCATACCTAAAATATAGCAGGTAAAGGTAGCAAAGATAGCCCATACAATTGTCCAGCCAAGTACCGGCCAAAATGTATTAGCAAGCACACCGTTTCCAGAAAACATAGATATAAAGTTATCAAAACCTACCCAGTCGAATAAATTACCGGGGGTCTGGTGATTCCTGTCATAATTCGTAAAAGCTATTAAGATCATGAACACGATTGGTACAATCGTAAAGCATAAAATACCTGTCACCGGTATAAATAATAATGTTTTGTGCAGGTTCTGTTCTAAGAGAGAGCTTAAATCATCCTTAAACTTTGGAACGGGTTTGCCTGCTTCCACCTTTTTCTGCGTAATATATGCACTTTTTACGGAGGTGACTAAAAACAGAATAAAACCAAGAGTCAGAAATATGGTTACAACACCATATAGTAGGCATAACATGGAATTATCACCGGTTACATATTCATAAATCTGCTTCGTTTCATTAAAGACCTCTTCCTGTACTCTGGTTCCTAATGTTATAAAATCTTTGATGGAATTCAAGCCAAAGGTTACCATGTAATAAATATAAGCAAGCTCAAAGGCCAACATAATGAAGCCGCGCATTACCTGCTTATGAAGAAAATTACCTAACCCGAAGATAAGTGCAGACAATTTCGTAATTCCATTTCCTTGTGTAAAAGCAGTACCAAAACCGACATCACGTAAGGGTGCGTAGATCTTTGACTTTTTTTGCTTTTTGTGTGCCATAATCCAACTCCTTTTCTTAAGATAGATAGAAGGAGAACTGTTTTAACAGCCTCCTCAAATTTAATTTCGTGTACTGCCTTCCATAAACTCCGCTTATTAACAATGCCTGATAATTTCCCTGAGACAAATGAGCAATGAGGCGTACTCATTGCCAATAACGCTAAATCAGGTTAACAGCCAGTGGCGTATTAAGTGAAATTTATGCAAGGCAGTACCAGGTTTAGGGCATCAAAAGACATCTTAAATATTAATTATAGTTATGTCAGCTCCTATTATATACTGCGAATATTCTATTCTTAATAGTAAACTGGCTTTTGATACTCTAAACTTATCCGGGCAACTGTTCTATGAACAGGACCATTGTTCACAAGTTGCCCAGATATAATTAGGTATAATAGATTAACTCTTTATACAATATTTTATTAGAATCTTGTTGTAACTTCCACTTTTTTATTCAACAGCTAAAGTGCCGACAAAGGTATCTAATTTTTCTTTTACATTGTCTTTATTTAAATCACCGCTTTTAATTTCAGTTGCAATTGCTCCGGCATTTGCCCAGTATCTGGAACTGAATTCTGCGGAAGTAGGCTGCATTACAGATGCAGTGTTAGCTTCTTCAACAATAACCTTAGCTACTTCATCTGCCTGAACAGCTTCGGATTCACCAGCCGTAAGGTTGGTAGGAACCTGACCAGTTTCTTCAAAACGCTGTACCTGCATTTCTTCACTTCCAAGGTAAGCTGCAAATGCTACTGCTACAGCAGGGAAAGCAGCTTGTGAGTTAACACCGATTGCTTTTGAGCCATAGAAACCTTTTAACTGATAATCTTTTCCGTCTGGATTAAAGGTAGGAATAACAGCTACTCCTAAATCATCACCTAAAGCATCTTTGTATAAATTATAGTTCCAGGAACCGTCAAACCAAGCACCAATTCTGTGGTCTGCAGTTAATTCTGAGAGAGAAACATCATCAGCAAATGCAGTTTTGGGATTATTGATTAAGTCGATTAAGTAATTTGTAACAGCAACTCCGGTTTCGTTATTCCAGTTTGCACCGGCAGCGAAATCTGTCTGGCTTTCACCATAGATTGTTAAACCGGCTCCATAATACCAAGCACCTAATTTCCAGCCGCCTGCTGAATCAAAGCAGAAATTGTAAACATTATCAGCTGTTTCTTTTGCCATAATACTTTCAACAGATTTGATATCATCAGCTGTTAAAAGAGATTTGTCATAGTACATAAAGAAGGTGTTATGTGTAAAAGGAATACCATAGATAGCGTCATCTTTTGTTACAGTATTTACAACTTCCTGAGACATTGTTGTCTTAACCATTTCTTCAGTGGAACCGCCAAGTCTTGCAATTGCACCGGCATTGATTAATTCATTTAACTGGTCATTTGCGAAGAAGAATACATCTCCGGCTGCAGTAACATCTTTCAGGATTTCATCCTTTAAAGTATCTTCACCCTGTGTTTCAACAGTGAAGGTTATATTCCATTCCGGGTGTAAGGCCTGGAAGGATTTTGTCATGGAATCCATGGTTCCATCTTTAATCTGATTTTCAGGTGCCCATACTTTCAAAGTAACATCTTCTACTTCTGCAGGAGCTTCTGTAGTTGCAGGAGTGTTCGTTGCTTCTGTTCCTGGATTTGTAGGTGTTTCATTTTTTTTGCCACAACCAGCTAAGGATACTACTAATGTGGTTGCCAATAGTAATGCAAATAATTTCTTTTTCATAAATCTACCTCTCCTTAAAATTTGATAAATTGATATGACACTTGTCATATTAGTTTCTATCATAAAATGTCCTGGATATCATTGCTTACCATAAAATGTCCTGACATTTTATTTCACTTTGAATAAAAATTTTATACCTTCCAGATCTCTTTGTTGTACTCTGCTATGGTTCTGTCAGAAGAAAAATATCCGGCCCTGCCGATGTTTTCAATCATCATTTTTGCCCACTTCTCTCTGTCTTCGTAATCAGCTATGATCTCTTCTTTTTTTGCGATATATTCTTTAATGTCTAGCAGAGTCATAAACCAGTCTTTATTAAGAATTTCCTTGTACAAACGTTCCAGATTTTCTTTTTTACCGATTTTCATAAGTATATCGCTTACAATAAAGTCAACCATCTCCTGAATTTCTTTATCAGCTTCATAATAGTCTTTGGAAATATAATCTCTGTTTTCATAATGAGCGATTACTTCCTCACTGGATTCGCCAAAGATATAGATATTGTCTTTCCCTACAAGCTCAGCAATCTCAACGTTTGCACCATCCATCGTGCCCAGTGTTATTGCACCGTTTAACATGAATTTCATGTTACCGGTACCGCTGGCCTCTTTGGAAGCTAAAGATATCTGCTCTGATATATCACATGCAGGAATCAATTTTTCAGCTAAGGTCACATTATAATTTTCAACCATAACTACCTTCAGATAAGGGCTGACATCTTTATCCTTATTAATTAATTCCTGTAAACAAAGAATTAAGTGGATAATATCTTTTGCTATGGTATAAGCAGGTGCTGCCTTGGCTCCGAATATCAGTGTAATTGGCGTTACCGGTAGTATACCCTTCTTGATTTCAAGGTATTTATGAATGATATATAAAGCATTCATCTGTTGTCTCTTATACTCGTGTAAACGCTTGATCTGTATATCGAAGATGGAATTCTCATTAATTTCGATACCTTGTGTTTTTAATAAATGTTCTTTCAAGGCAACTTTATTCTCATGTTTGATATGTAATAAAGTGGCCTGTACCTTGCTGTCTTCTTTCAAAGCTAAAAGTTTCTCTAACTGATCCGCATCCCTTTTGAAGCCGTCACCGATAACTTCAGTTAAATATTTTGTAAGGGGATAATTACAGTGCATCAGCCATCTGCGGAAGGTAATACCATTGGTTTTGTTGTTGAACTTTTCAGGATAAAGCTTATAAAAGTTATTTAACTCATTCTGCTTTAAAATCTCTGTATGAAGGGCCGCAACTCCGTTTACACTGAATCCGTAATGGATATCAATATGAGCCATATGGACTCTGTCATCTTTATCAATGATAGCAACAGAAGGATCTTCAAATTTTCTTCTGACCTTGTTATCCAGAACTTCTATAATTGGCAGCAGCTGAGGAACAACTTTCTTTAAATATTTGATGGGCCATTTCTCTAATGCTTCTGATAATATTGTGTGATTTGTATATGCACAGGTCTTAGATACGATTTCTATTGCCTCATCCATCTCTATCCCTCTTAATACCATTAAACGGATTAACTCAGGTATTACCATTGTCGGATGTGTATCATTAATCTGGATCACTGCATAATCATAGAGGTCATATAGATTACTGCCCTTCTTCTCACACTCCTCCAAAATCATCTGCGCTGCGTTGCTTACCATAAAATATTGCTGATAAATTCTTAAGAGCTCACCCTTTTCATCACTGTCATCAGGGTATAGGAATAAGGTAAGGTTTTTGGCAATATCCTCTTTTTCAAAAGAAATACCAGTCTTAACAATAGACTCATCGATCGTCTCGATATCAAATAAATGAAGCCAGTTCGTGCGATTATCATATCCCGTAACTGCAATATCATAGAGCTTTGATTTTACGGTTAAATCCTTAAACTGTACGGTATAGGATTTGTCACTTTTTACAAGCCAGCTGTCATTTGTAATCCATGGATTCTTTTCCTCTTTTTGAAGGTTTTCCTCAAATACCTGTCGGAATAATCCAAAATGATAATTTAATCCAATGCCTGCTCCGTTAAGTCCAAGTGATGCAATGGAATCCATGAAACATGCTGCCAGTCTTCCAAGTCCGCCATTTCCAAGGGAGGGCTCCAGTTCTACACTCTCTACCTCTGTTAGGGATTTCCCATTCTCTTTTAATATTTCTCTTATTTCATCATAAATTCCTAAGTTGATAAGATTATTGGATAACAGCTTACCGATTAAAAATTCTGCTGAAATGTAATAAACCTTCTTCTTACCCTTCTCTGTGTACTTCTCTTTTGCCATGTCTTTTGACATTTCCAAGAGGCCGAAATATATTTCTTCCTTGCTGCACTCTGCTATGGATTTGCCATATCTTTTCTGTAATATCTTTTCTAACATTCTAACTCCTTCCTTGCGCCGCTTTTTATACCTGTCTATCTGTTACTTGCCTGGATTAGTTCCTTTAGGCTGCTGATTTCTTTCTTAAGACTTTTAAAGCTGTTTAATTTCCATTCCCAGTTTGGTGAACCTAAGGTTCCGGGAGTATTGATTCTTGCTTCATCCCCCAGGTTTATTAAGTCCTGAACCGGTAAGATTGCCATGTCTGCAATACTGTCAAGAGTCAGCTTTACAAATCTTTTCGAAATAACCCGGTCCTCATATCCTGACCTTTTCAAGGCTTTTCTGATAGCGTACTGGTTTTTTTTATCCTGTGACAGATACCAGCCTTTCATGGTCTGATTATCATGGCTTCCTGTATAGATAACCATGTTCTTTACATCTTCAAAATTATTGTTATTTTCCCTGGGGTCAAAGGTAAACTGAACAATCTTCATGCCCTTTAGACCAAAATGATTTTTTAAGACATGAACTTCTTCTCTTAAATCACCTAAATCCTCGGCAACAATTTCAACCTGGGGATACTTTTTAGCAATCAGGTTAAACACATCATATCCCGGAGCCTCTAACCACTCACCCTCTACGGCGGTTTCACAGGAGGAAGGAATTTTCCAATAGGTGTCAAAAGCACGGAAATGATCAATTCGGATAATATCAAATAATTTACTGTTATAATCAATTCTATCTAACCAGAACTCAAAATTTTGCTCTTTTAGATACTCCCAGTCATAGATTGGATTCCCCCATCTTTGACCTGTGGCACTGAAATAATCCGGCGGAACACCAGCAATAAATGTAGGTTTTCCATCTGCTCCCAGCAAAAAGCATTCCTGATTTGCCCAGACGTCCAGGGAATCTATTCCTACATAAAAAGGGATATCACCCATTATTCTGATGCCGTTTTCATTTGCATAAGCCTTTACTTTCATCCACTGTTTATAGAATTGGTACTGTACGAACATTTCATAACGGATATCTTCCTCATAGACAGAAACATCAAATTCCTTTGTTTTTATCCATTCCTTTTGTTCTGTATCCCATTCATTCCAGCATTTTAGATCATTTTTCTTTTTTAAGGTAAGGAAGACACCATATAAATAAACCCAGGGCTGTTCCGCAAAGACTTTATAGTCCTCATCGGGAATGAAATTTGAAAAGGCCTGTTTCAGATAGTGCTCCTTAAAGCTCCTTACCTTTTCATAATCAACCGTCTGTGCCTTCTGCCCAAACTTCGGTGCCTTATTCTTAAGCAGACCTTCACGGAAAAGTTCCTCCAGACTTATATAAATCTCATCACCTGCAAAGGAGGAGTATGGCTGGTAAGGTGAATTCCCATAACCCAAAGGATTCAGAGGTAATATCTGCCATATATGAAATCCTGCCTGTTTTAATAAATCAATCAATTCATAACTATATTGCCCCAAATCACCGATTCCATGATTCGACGGCAGTGATGCTATGGGTAATAGTATTCCCGCTTCTCTCATAACACTTATTCTCCTTAAAATAGCTCGCTGATGAGTATATCAATTTATATTTGCTGTATATAAACACCTTTCGGTTTTAATATAGTATCTACTGCCAACAGACTAAATAATTCATTACCTTTTCTTTCAATTTTATGTTCCTGTTCCGAGCAGTTTAGAATCACTTCCACCTGTTTGTGATCCTCATCTGTTTTTATAAGATGTATAATTCTTTTATCTTTCTTGTCTTCTATAAAATGAAAATGTTTACTTTTAAATGCATTATTTGATTTTCTTAAGTTGATTAGTGATTTTGTTTTTTCTATTTTTTCAGCAAATAATCCGGAAGCTATTTCTTCCCACGGCATGCATCTTCTGCAATCCGGATCGTAACTGCCCTCCATTGCAAATTCTGTCCCATAATAAATACACGGGCTGCCCGGCATGGTAAATAACAACGCCAATTGCTGATAAAAAATGTCGATATCCTTCACTTTATCAATTAAACGGTTCGTATCATGGGAATCCAGCAAATTAAACAAAACATTATTGGTCTGCTGCATATACATAGTAAAATTATGATTGATGCTGCATTCAAAATCATAGCTGGTCTTTTCAGGATACAGCCAGAAATCTGTTATGGAAGTAGCAAGAGGATAATTCATAACTGCATCGAATTCATCTCCTGTAAGCCAGGTCATGGCATCATGCCAGATCTCACCTAATAAATAAAAATCAGGTTTTATCGCTTTGGTCAGTCTCCTCAGCTCCTTACAAAATCTATGAGACACTTCATTGGCCACATCTAATCTCAGGCCGTCTATATCAAAGTTTTTCACCCAGTATTCCACGATATCCAACAGATATTGATTAACCTCAGTGTTATTGGTGTTCAACTTAGGCATCCGGGGTGTAAATGCAAAGGAATAAAAGGAGCCGTCCTTTGTGTTATGCACCCCTTTATCAAAAGGCCATTTGTTAATCATAAACCAGTTATAATATTTCGATTCGGGACCATGTTCTAATACATCAAGCCATGGTGCGAAGCTTTTACCACAATGGTTAAATACACCATCCAGCATAATCCGGATTCCCTTTTCATGGGCTTTATCAACAAGGGTTTTGAATACCTTCTCATCGCCAAAATGAGGATCGATTCTCTTATAATCTGTTGTATCGTACTTATGACTGCTTCCTGCCTCAAAAATAGGGGTTAGATATATTCCATTGATTCCCAGGTCCTGCAAATAATCCAGACGATCAATGATACCCTGTAAATCACCGCCATAGTATTCTTCGTTGGTAACCCGGTGAAACCCCCAAGGTTTTGTACCTTCTGGATCGTTGCCTGTATCCCCATTGCAAAAGCGCTCGGGGAATATCTGATACCATACAGTATTATTTACCCAGTCAGGCGTTGTGTTAATATCAATTGCATTCATCCATGGAAAGGTAAAGTAAGACAGGCTTTTTCCCTGGTGATTCATCTCATGTTCCGTATAAAAACCATCTTCAAAATAATAAATAGATTGGTTACCGCTGACTAATTTGAAATAATATTTGCATCTTTTATACTGTGGTTTTACGGTTGTGGTCCACCAGATATGACGGGTTAAATTTTTCCTGTATATAATTTCTTCCTCTACGCCGCTCCACTTCCAGTTTCCTCCGAGAATTCCATTTTCAAAAGGATCGCCGTAATAGATATAAACTTTTTCGATATCATGACCAGTTTTTAAATTAATAATAAGGTCTTCTTCATTTAAAGGATAGCTGTAGTTATCTGAGGTTCTATGGTAAACTGCTTCTAATTTCATCTAATCTCCTTTGTCACTTACAACACCAAAGTCAAATCGGGTTATATTATTAGCTTTCATATGAATTGACTGTTGAAGCAAATCACAGAAAACGGTTTCCGTAAAACGATGAAAAAATTATATAGATATTACTCTTTATTTTTGAATGACATCCATATAATCGATTCTACATACCTCATAAGGTATTTCTGTATGCTGGCCTATTTCGCCATCTAATAATTTCTTTAACTCATCAAATGCCTGTTTGGATTTCAGATTAAAATTCTGCTTCACTGTATTCATGGCTATCTTGGTGTAACCCATTAATCTTATTCCGTCAAATCCGCTGACCGGCCTGAATATATCCAGCTCTGTAAGTGCAAATACAGCTCCAATAGCCATAAGATCAGAGGCACATACGATAGCATTTATTTTCCTGGCATGTTGTAATGTAATTTCTCTGGCTTTGTATTCATTAAAATCTCCGTATTTTACAATCAGCTCAAAGCCATACTCTTCTTTCAGCTTCTTCATGGCATCCAGCCTTTGATTGGTAATATACCCGCCTGCTCCGCCTGCTATATATAAAACTTTGTCAATGTATTCATTCTCATCGAAAGTCTTTTTCGCAACATCATATTGGGCTGAGAATTGGTCTATGGACACGGAGGAGGTCCTGTCATTTATAATCGGTGAATCAACTAAGACAGAGAAAAATTCTTGTTTCTCTATAATTTTATATAAATTCTTATTCTCTATTGATAAATTGTAAATAATTAAGCAATTAATTCTCTGAGACTTAAGATAAGCTGTTACTTGTTTGTAATTCATTTCATCAAACTGGGAACTGAAAAAGGTTACCACTTCCAGATGATACTCTTTCGCTTTTTCAAAAGCACCCGTCAGGTATTGCATGCTGATTTCATCGACAAACTGGCTATTGTGGCGAATATCAACAATTAAACCCACTCGATTAAATTCTTTCTTAGACAGCGAAATTGCTACTGAATTTGGAACATAGCCCAACTCCTCTACTGCCTTCTCAACTTTTAATCTAGTTTCATTACTAACAAGGCTATAATTGTTTAAAACTTTAGATACCGTTGATTTTGCTACTCCGGCTCTTTTTGCCACATCATTTATCGATACCATCAATTTGCCTCCTGCGGAAAACGGTTTCTGTACTATTACTATATAACTCTTTTTCTCTTCTGTCAATGGATTTTTATAATTTTATATACTTTCTATTTGTTTTAACTTACTTTTTTTAGTAAATATTGATATATCCATAATATATGGATGCTATAATTAAAGGTTATTCTTTACTGCTGCCCACCACATGGGTCACCTGGAGCTGATTTCCGTGTGAGCTTTCATATTGTATCAGTATCGCGAAAAGTCACTTTTAAAACTTGGGATTTCGCAAGGCTAGGGATACTGCCGGACTCATTGCACTTATCATGGTGTTCAAATGAGAATTTACCTATTGTAATGTAGATTTTTTCGGTTTATAATTTTTGTTATGTTATGCATGCGTTTACAGTTATCGTACGAGAAGTTATTACAAGAAATAAACACGATAAAGAGATTTCTTACGTTTAGCTTAATAAATTTGAGCAATTATAAGGTTACGATACTTGAAAATATATATGGACAGAAAATTTAATTAGATTTAAGGTTTTTTGTTAAGTTTTAGTTCTCTATTATTTTTTTGGGTCTTTCTTAAGCTACTGGGTCTTCTTAAATTACAGGGTCCTTATTTCGTTAATCGGAGCAATCAGCAATTACAAAAAGAGAACCAGGGGAGACATATAATTCATGGCTACTATAAAAGATATTGCAAACAAACTTGGTATAGCAGTCAGTACCGTATCCAAGGGTTTAAATGGTGCTAGCGACATCAGCAATGATATGCGCCAGCTGGTATTGGACACTGCTGTGGAAATGGGCTATGCGTCAAAAAAAATGCGTACCACTACCACACGTAAGGTATGTATTTTTATTGAAAATATGGACTATGAGAACATCGATCAGTTTGGCTATGACATAATTGTAGGATTTAAGTTATCTGCTGCCAGGAGGCATTGGGAGGTAACTGTAATTCCCGCAAGCCTTACTCTTCAGACAGACGAAAAATATGATACGTATATGCTGAAGAATGGATACAGCGGAGCGTTTTTTCTGGGTTTTGCCCTTCACGACGACTGGGTGGTACAGCTAAACAAAACCACGGTGCCTACCGTTCTTCTTGATAATTATATAGAAGGAAACAATCATGTTGGTTATGTGGGAACGGACAGTGAAGAAGGGATTGACTGTGCAGTTGTCCATCTAAAAGAATTGGGGCATAAAAAAATTGCATTTCTCAACGGCTCCAAGAACTCCATGGTATCCAATCAGCGTTATGCTGCATTTGTAAACAGTATGAATAAGCACAACCTCCTTCTGGAAGAAAGCCTTATAGAATATGGATATTATGTTCCTGACTGTGCCAAATACCATGTTCCCTCCTTTCTAAAAAATGGTGCTACTGCGATAATCTGCGCCAGTGACCTTATCGCTTCCGGAGTTATCACTGAAATTATGGAACAGGGTCTTAAAGTACCGGAGGATATCAGTGTTATAGGTTTTGATGACCTTCCTCTTGCCACTCAGCTCTCGCCGGCATTGACCACTATCAGACAGGACAGGGTGGATTTGGGGAAGAGTGCCTTCCTGCTGCTGGACGGGCTTATACACAATATAACCACCAGCAAACTGCTACTCAGAGCCAAATTTATCAAACGCCAATCCACTGCCATCTGCAAAGAAAGAACCCGTGAGGAGAAATAAGTTTTTCTCCCAACGGGTTCTTTTACAAGTCTTCTGTTTTGCCTATCTTTCTATTAATTACGCCTTAAAACCTCTGTTTACCTGGTTTGGATCGACATACGTCTCGTTTAATACGCCTCTGCCATAGGTGAGTCCAGCATAGATCTGCCCGGTATTTCGCATAACCGGACCGGATTTATCTTCTTTCGCAATTCCTTCAAAGCCTTTCATCAATATCTGAAGGACTTCTTCCGCATCCTGTAAAGGTTTTCTCTCCATCTGGTACTGTGCATCTACCAAAGCTTTATTAATAAAAATATAGAGACTCATTAAGTTCAGTGATATATCATAGGTATAATCAAGGGATGACATCAGTTCGTTCAGGAACTTCTGCCCATGTTTGATATCATGTCTAAAGCCTTCTGTTTCACCCTTACTCAGCTTTTCCTTTGCTGATTGAATATCTGATAATATGACCTCATACATAATTACAATCAGTTCTGTTTTGGATGCCTGCGTAATTCTGGCTGCAAAGGATTTTGCTAGTTCCTTTTCCATTCCTGTTACTGCTCCTTTCTGGGGCGCAAGTAAAAACTTCCTATACTGTAATAGTAAGTTTTTAAAAGTGATAACCAAGACGTATCCTGGGTACTGAAACCTATTGTACCAAGCTGGAAGTTCCACTTTGTAGAAGGCAAGGTACCATCCTTGGGTCGCAGATTTTTTACGTTCCTTTATTGCTTTCTCGAGAACCGCAAAATGGCACATTCAGAACACTGCAATAAGTTTCATATACCTATAAATTATTAGGTTATTAGCCCTGAAGCAGAGATAAAACTGTCTGTGGTCTTTCATTTGCTTGAGCAAGCATAGAGGTTCCCGCCTGAGCAAGAACATTCATCTGGGTATATGTCGCCATTTCCTTTGCCATATCTACATCTGCAATACGCGAAAGAGCTTCTGTCATATTTTCTGAAGTTGTATCCAGATTTGATATGGAGTGCTCCAGACGATTCTGATAAGCACCTAATTTCGCACGTATAGATGTTACCAGATTATTGGCATCATCAAAAATTGTAATAGCTGCTTCTGCCCCTTCCTGTGTACAGATGTTAACCATACTGATACCCAGTGTGTCAGGATTAACCTTCGGCAGTCTTACTTCCATCGTCTGACTCTCATTGGCACCTATCTGTAATTTCATAGGGCCGGAATCCAGTACGGTTG
This sequence comes from Anaerocolumna sp. AGMB13020, assembly GCF_033100115.1. NCBI lineage: Bacteria > Bacillati > Bacillota > Clostridia > Lachnospirales > Lachnospiraceae > Anaerocolumna > Anaerocolumna sp. AGMB13020. The sequence continues at coordinate 2,953,634 of NZ_CP136910.1, forward strand.
CTGTTGTACTTCCTGTTGCTTTTACATCAAAGGTCATCTCAAAACCATTTGTATCAGAAATAGTCACAAAGTTTCCTTTGGAGGAAACAGTGGCCGTTGAAGCAAAATTGGTTCCCCAGGTAGCTGCCATAACCGTATCTTTGCCTTGGGCCTGCGTATGGGTACTGGGCTTTACACTGGCATCAATATTAAGATATGAGGCGAGTGCGGCATTTCCTACATTAATCTCAATCTTCTTATCACTGCCATATTCCTTTGTAGTGAAAATAAGCTCACCGGAAGCACCTTTTTTACACTCTATATTAGCATTGTCGCTGAGATCCCTGATTTTTTCGTATACCATATCAGGTGTATCCCCTTCTTCAATCTTAACTTCATTTCCATTAATATTAAATACACCAGCCTGTGCAGCTGTAATATTAGTTGCCCCCATAGCTGCGGAGCCGGAATAAGTTGCTTGTGTAGCGACTGCAGAAACATTAATTGTATAGGTCTTACTTGGAACGGTGTCAGAGACAGATACCAGCTGTACATTTTGATTGCTTGTAAAGGACTGTCTGTCAATACTTCCATCCAGCAAAGTTTTTGTATTAAATTCAGTGGTATCAGAAATTCTCTGTATTTCCTCTTTTAACTGGTCAATTTCTGCCTGTATGGATTTTCTGTCATCAATGGTGTTCGTACCATTGGAGGCCTGAACAGATAGTTCTCTCATTCTTTGCAGCATGGAATTCACTTCACTTAAGGCACCTTCTGCTGTCTGAATAATAGAAATACCATCAGATGCATTTCTGGAGGCCTGTTCAAGTCCTGCTATCTGAGTCTTCATTTTTTGGGAAATGGCCATACCGGCAGCATCGTCAGCAGCTTTATTAATACGATATCCGGAAGAGAGCTTCTCCAGACTCTTATCAAGACTCTTGTTTGTTCTATTCAGCATGTTGTTTGCTTTTAAAGCTGAAATATTATGATTAATTCTCATTGATTTCTCCTTTTCCTTAAAGTTGATTATCTATCTCTTTCACTTGTAGTATGAATGCCTTGGAAAGTTTTAACAGCGTTCCGGTATCTGCGGGGGTATCTCCGGTATTGATATCGCCTTCTTCTTTTGGCTTATAGTTGTTATATCGACCGCTTTCCCCAAAATTATTACCTATCCCGTAACTGATTTGTTTGATTTTTGTATCTTTTATGGTAAATGCCTCTGCAATTTCTGCTTCCTTTTTCTTTACGGCTTCCAATCCTTCTCTTGTTTCACAGACAATAAAGGCACTTACTTCGTTATTCTTAACCGTAAGATTCAGCTCGATCTGTCCCAGCTTACCTGTAGGTATCTTAATGGCAGCTTTACCGGTGTCACCTGTATTTTTAAGCAGTGTTACATTAACATTGGTTATACCTTCTATAGTTACCAGTGGTATCTGATAACTTTCCCTTAAAGCCATCTGGGTAATAAACTGCATTCCGTTACCGATTCTTCGAATATCTTCCATATCTTTTACAGTCAGATTACCCTTTTCATAATAACTTTTAAGAATGTCCTGAACCTCAGTCTCAATTTCCTGATAGGCGTTCTTTATCTGACTGTCACTCTCAAGATTGTCCAGCAACTTATCCGATATGCCTTCAAGGTTTAAGCTGTTCTCTGTTCCTTCTGCTACTTCCAGGGTAACATGTTCTTCTATTGCGTCTGCTGCTTCCCTCTGGCTATCACTTCTCTGCAATAAGTTATTTAGCTTATGAAATGCTGTGTTCTCCTTTTGCAGATAATCATTTGCCGCCATTACGTTTGAAAGGGTAACAGGAAGCTTATTGTTATCCAGCAGAACTTGAGCCTCTTTGGTAACAGCTTCTTTAAAATCCTTAAGTTTCTCATTATAATAAGCTTTATCTGTATCTTTATTCTGCTCGTTCAGAGCTTCGGCCACCTGCTCTAAGGTCATGTCTGCAACGTCCTTTGTATTTCCAAGGCCACTTAATGCTTCTGGTGAAAGATTATCCTTGATTTCTCTGACCAGTTCTTTTCCATAGGCGGCTTTTGTGTACTCCGAAGAAGTTGAGGTCTCCTCGAAATAGGCTGTATTTATCTGGTCGGTGATGGATTCACCTTTCTTTGTATAATTAGAAAGCGTCCCGAAGTTGTCATCTACAGAAGTTTCAATACCGCCACCTCGCCTTGTCCTTACAGCCGTAAGAAGATTCTTAAGGGTCAGCTCCTGATTTGCTTTAACAACTGCACCCAGGGCTGCTCCATCTGTTTTATCAACGGCACCTAAAAGTCTGTATAAGCCGATAAAGGATTTTCTTTCATCTTCTGTGATTTCCTTGTTCTTATCCAGCTTCCATAAGAAACGGCTGAAGCGTTCCTCTTCTGTAACTCCAAGCTCCTCTTTCATAGCATTTATCTGATTATTCAATTCCTCTACAGGCAGTTCTACGGGGTTGATACCTTTTCGGATGAACTCCACCGCAACTGCCGGATGGAAGTTCTTCATTACATTATTCACCTGCGTATCATGAAGCTTAACAAGATCTATATTCTCAGCTGTCAATGGCATATTGTTATAACCTAAAATGCGAAGTGCTCTTTTATTTGCCTCTGTGGCCTCCAGTCCCAGCTCCTCTAACAGACTGCCTGTATTTTGAAAGGCCTTGGAAATAGAATCACCCATATCAGCTCTTGGTTTGGTCATTAAAGTCTCGTAACTGTCCGCTGCATGATTTCTTTTATAGTCATTTCCAGCTGCCGTAAGGCTTTCCATCGTTTCCTGTGACCAAGAGAGAAGCGTATTGGAAAGCAGTGCTGCCGGTGCACTCTTTAATTCCTCAACCTGTAAAAGACTTGCTTTCACAGTGCTGATATTATCCTGACTGACATTAACATTGCCTTCTTTTAGAAGATTTCGATAATAGTTATCCTCGATTTCTTTTAAGCCTTCAACCACTTTTACAAGAGAATCGGTCTCAAGATGGAACCCTTTCTTTAACAGCTCACCGCTTGCATCAGACGTCATCTTTAAGCGAATTTCCTCCAGTCGTCTTCTTACGGTTATGGTCCGTATATCGATTTCCTCCTGGCTGACAGCTGTCTGTGCCGTATTTTCTATATGCGCTTTCGTATTATTATCAATATTTCTATCATCCGTTATCTGCTGTCTCTGCTGCTTATACAGATCCCTGATAGACAGGTTGTCCACTTCCTTGTCCGAGCGGACTGACACCATAGTTCGAATAGTATCATCACTAATATCCAAATCTGCCCTTGCTGCTCTGTACCCCTGACCTTCCGCCAGAAAACTAAGCGAGGGAGAATTTGTATTTCCCCATGCAAGTGATGTAATCAACTTATCCGTAATCTTATCTGTTGTCATATCAGATTTAATCTTATCCAAATCCCATGTGGCCCAGAGATTATTTTCTGTTATACCAAGGTTATGAGAATAAAGCCATCTGGCATTGCTTAAGCTTTGCTCATTCACTTCAAAACCGGAATCTTCAATAATTTTTGCAGCCTGAGGTTTTATCTCCTCCCACTGGCTGTCGTTTACAGGTGTTTCCTTCACATGAGCAGCACTGTAACTAGCTTTATAAATATTATCAAGAGTTGGTTCCATACGGTTCTTAATCAGATAATATTTCGCCTGGTCAGACATGTTCTCCACCGACCTTGCTTTATCTGTTCCTGTGGAAATACGATCCAAATTGGCTTTTGTAACGGGTATATTTGCAGAATCCAACCTCTCGATCAGATGCTTATTTTTGCTATAATCAAGTCCAAGGTATTGTTGCTGCAGAATTTTCTCCGTTAATTTAGCTCTTTGGTCTACAAGGCTATTCTCCTGCAATTCCCTTTGCTGCTTTATTCTTGCCAGCATCCTGTCAAGACGCTCCAGTTCAAACTTTTCAAGTGAAATACCTTCCTGTTCAAGAGCTATGTAATCACTTTCGGTTATTTGTGAGGAAGTCTTTGATACATCACCACCAGCTGATTCTTCCTGCTTATATACCGTATCTTCTGCTGCCTCTTCTTGTTTTTCCTCATAAACAGGAGAACTCTTCTCGGACCCTTCCGTGTACACGGCGACCGCTGATTGCGCCTGTACCTCATTGGTGCCTTTGACTTCATCTTTTTTTACGTCCTGAAGCGGTACCGAGGTATCCGCAGTGCCTGCTGCGCCTGTTGTTTTATATTCTGAAATAACATTTATATTCATTTCAACCTCTTTTCTGCCTGTGTAAGGTAGTCCTGTAGCAATTTTAAATCTATTAACTATATTTTTTCAGTACTTCAACCAATAAGGGGTTATTTAATTATATTTCGGACAAGACTTCAATTTTCTTAAGTAAAATCGAAGAAAGAAAAGCAGAGGAATGCATTCAGGAATCAAGAAAAATACAATTAACGCAAAATAGCAACCCTGCTATCCAATAACCATCTAAAAAAATAATATAATTACTGAGCCTAACCAGCAATAAAATTATTTAACGAAGTAATCAATCTACTCATAAAACTTTATCATCTATAACTCCAAACCCAAACAATAAAAGACCTAAATAATAAGGATATCCATTGAAAGCAACAGAGGAGTTTGGCTTACCGTTAGGAATCTTACATTGAAGGGTACCTAATGACACTTAAATGTCCACAGTTGTTACTAGGAGAAAGGATACCACTGTCTGAGCGCTTTTTGCGAGTTTGGTATCCTTTCTCCTGCCAGTAACAACTGCGGACATTTTAGTGGAATTTGGAACCCTGAACAGGAAAATTCCTAACGGTAAGCCAAACTCCTCGTCCGTTCCCCAAAACCTATTACTCCCCACCATAATAATAATAATAAGTCTATATGTAAAATTACCATCCGAAATTTCCATAAACTAAAATAAGACCAATCAAACCTGTACCTTATCACTCCTGTACACGTATCTGACCAGTCTTACTCCATTATAGCTTTTGCCCTCTCACGTTCCCCAACGCGCTTCCAACCTCTAGTACAATACCTTCTCGTATTGACTTAATTAAGTATAACACTTTTTGTGTGTTTTGTCAATATAAGCTTTAATATTTAAATTCTGTTGGCTATTTTCACAACAATGGTACTAAAATCCAAAATATGTTTCCATTAATTTATCCAGATATGCCTGATCCTTGGTGCCCATTAGTTCCCTGGAGGAATGCATGGCCAATAAAGGTATTCCGATATCCACCGTTTTCACAGGAAGCCAGGAGGATATGATGGGGCCTAAAGTACCGCCCCCCGGCATGTCTGAACGATTAACAAATTTCTGATATTTCACATCTGCTGCCTCACAAAGCTGCTGAACAATAGCGATAGCTTCTGTATCAAAGGTATATCTTTGATTGCTGTCTATCTTAAATACAATTCCTTCGTTTAGAGCTGTGTAGTTAGTAGGATCATATTTTTCCGGGCGATTAGGATGAACGCCGTGGGCTACGTCTACGGATAACAGAAAGCTGTCTGTTACCTGGGAATACAAATTCTCTTCCTTTAGAGATAACCCCCGCATAATTTTTTCCAGCAGAAGATTTAATAAGGCAGAATCTGCACCCTGCTTGGTCTTGCTGCCAATTTCCTCGTTATCGAATAGTGCTATCAGATTAATGCCTTCTTTTCTTCTTCCTCCATTAATTCCCTTTAACAGTGACCATACAGAAGTAAGATTATCAAGTCTCGGGCAGGATACAAAATCCTCTGAAGTGCCAATGAAGCAGCCATCTTCCTTATTGTAAATATACATATCATAGTCAAGAATCTTTGATTTATCAATTCCAAGTTCCCTTGCTAAGAAGCTTAAGAAAAACTTCTCCTCTGATATATCTTCATTTACCATAGAAAACAAAGGCAGGGTGTCTGTCTGTCTGTTTATCTCCACTCCTTTGTTCACTTCTTTATTTACATGAATGGCCAGATTGGGGATGGTAAGTACCGGTTTCTTGATATCCAGGATTCTTAATTCAGGATGAAAAGGGTCCTCACTTCTTAAAGCAACTCTGCCGGCCAGCGACAAAGGACGGTCCATCCAGGTATTTAATATCGGACCTCCATAAACCTCTGTATTTAATTTACGATAAGCTCCGCTCCTGATATCTGCATTGGGTTTTACGCGAAAACCCGGGTGGTCTGTATGAGCTGCAGCAATTCGGAAATTCTGTCCCTTTTCAAAGTTCTCTCCTACTGTAAAAGCAAAGAGGGATGTAGCATAAGGTTTGATATAATAACCTGCTCCCTTCGTAAGCTCCCAATCCTCTTTAAAGTCCAGGCCGGTAAATCCTGCTTTTTCTAAATACTTAATACCTTCCTCCACTGCGTGGTAAGGTGATGTTGCTTCCTGTATAAATGAAAGTAGCTCTTTCGCACTCTCTTTCTCTTTCATGATTGCTCCTCCTTAGATGTAAATTTATATGAATTAATTATAGCCCACCTTATTTTAATAAACAAGCAGGATTTATGCTTGACCTGCTCCCCCCGGTGTTTTATTCTTTTACTTATAGTAAGAAGAAAAGAGGGTTTTATGAATACATTATTGTTTGAGCAAGCTATCGATACTGTTATAAATAACCCAAGAATGGAAAGTGGTATCGGAACCCTGAGCGAAAAGACTGTCCATGCCGTTTTGAAAAACTATCTTGCTCCAAATCAATCCTGCCATGAAATTAAATATCAGAACTATTATGCCGACATTGTTACCCCTGAGGGTATTATAGAAATACAAACACAGAACTTTGACCGCCTGAGAAAGAAGCTTCCTGTATTCTTAAAAGAAGCCCCCGTCACAATCGTATATCCCATCCCTCATATTAAATGGCTTCGATGGGTAGACAAGGAATCAGGAGAAGTCAGCCCCCGAAGAAAGTCCCCAAAGATAGGAAAAGCCTCTCTTATCCTTCCGGAGTTGTATAAGATAAAGGATTACCTTAATGATCCGGGGCTTAAGCTCCACCTAGTCTTTATCGACCTCGAAGAATATAAATTCCTGGATGGTTGGGGAAAAGACAGGAAAAACCACGCGGGAAAAGCAGACCGTATTCCTGTAGGTCTTGCCAAGGAGATATTTATAAACTCTCCTGCTGATTATCAGCTGCTATTTCCGGAAGCTCTTAATGATACCTTTGTGGCAAAAGAATTTTCAAAAGCAGCCGGATACGGCAGTATTGCATTAAGCTCTGCCCTTAAAGTTCTAAAGCAAATGGAGGTAATCGAGCAAACCGGAAAAAAAGGACGTGCCTTTTTATATACCAGAAAGAATTAGCCTTTTGTATTTGAGGACGTATGATTGTAGGTATGCGTTAATTTTACTACATTTTTCTTATTTGCCGCTTTGTATTTGCTTGTATATAATAGTTGAATTTAGTCATTGTATTTACCATATAGTTATCATGGTAACCTCTAATAGGTTTAATACCTGTGCAACATTTACCGTTTACAAGACTGCAAAGTATGCCGGTTGCAACTATAGACGATCTCTGCCGATCAGACGATGGCCAAAGCATAGACCTTATGTTCTTCAAAGTGGGTAATAAAATTTTAATATTTACCAAAATATTTAATATAATATCCCCCAGACTATCTCCCTGAGGGATTTTTAATTTGACAAAATAGGTATTATATCCCATAATAGTTACACAATATTACACATGGAGGAAATTATGGGAGAAACTAAAAAGTGCAAACACTGTCAAACTGAGATTGACAAAAAGGCTAAAATTTGTCCAAATTGCAGAAGATCGCAGAAAAAGGCAGGTTGTCTAACCTTTATTATTGCTTTTATTATTGTAGTAGGGGCAGGTGGAATTATAGCATCTATTCAAAACAATGCCATTCAGAAAAATGTATCCGGAGTATCAAATGATTCAGAATATATTACTCTTGATGAATATAATGCTATCGAAAACGATATGTCTTATGAAGAGGTAGTTAAATTAATCGGGAGTGAAGGGACATCTACAACCGAATCTTCCGTCGGGGATATTACGGTAAAGATAATTACTTGGTATGGAAATGGGATGGCAGGTTCTAATGCAAATGTTACATTTACTAATGACAAGGTAACTGGTAAAGCTCAAATTGGTTTAAAATAGCTAAGAGAAATACCCCTCCAGAATTAATGGATTAGACGCAACCGTCCATTTACCATTTTATGAACTATGCTATGTTTATTTTAGAGGGGATTGCCCCGGGTCCTAAGTTATATGGACCCGGGGCTTTTCTTATTTCTTCCTGCCCGCTGCCAGTATCGTCTTTGTATTAGCTCCTACTCCCCAACTGGTTCCAGGTTTCCAATCTAACTGCTTCCAATATAAAAGCACTTCTGCTCTTGTTTTACTCCGTGGTCTCTATCCACCACCAACAGTACAAACAATTAAGGAGGTGTCTTTCCATATATCAGAAAGACACCTCCTTTGGTTTAAATCCCTTTATTCTCCTGCCTTGAACTCCGCCAGCAAAAGATCTACCATTCTTCCGTAGCTCTTCACTCCGTCACTCTGTTTATTGGCCTTTAGATAAGTATCATTCAGAGTACTTGATGCAGTACTGATGACAGTATCCTCAAATTGTACCCAATAATAATAGTTTTCTCTTAAATCAGCTTTCATTTCCTCACTATAGAGTGCCCTTGCCTGTTCATAATATTCCGTAGACTGTTGATAAAGCTGATTCCCCACATAAGCCAGGGCCAGCATTAATCCGCTGTATTTTAAGACATTGTCATCTGAATTGCTGCATACAAGATAAGAAATAAAATTAGCTTCGTCTTCTCTCATAAAACCTCGAAGATGTGCCAATTCATGAAGCATTGTAGCAGGAATCGTATAATCCGGTACATCAATGTTTACATTTGCTTCCATTGTAAAAGGCCAGAATATGCCGGTAATCTCCATGGCAGACATAACCCTGGAAGAGGATACCGCTTTTACAGATTTATAATTTCCTTCCAGCTGCGGGTATTTTGTGCCGATTTTCTCATAGGCTGCTGCAGCTGCATTAACCAGGTCTGTCCAGTTACTTTTGTCAATAATGATGGCTCCGTCCTGCGTGAAGGCTCCCCCCTCTTCCGTTATGAGTTTGCGAACCTCTGCAGCTCTTACCGCAAGGCTCTTATTCAGCTCATAAAGGTCCTGGACGGAAGATTTCTCTAAGGTATAGCCGCTGATTTGCGCAAAAGAATATCTGTTGTAATTTATGCCAGCTGTAATTACATAAAGAAAAAAGATTACACTGGCAATACATCCTATATTAATCAAAGAAAGCATAAAAATATATGCTGCTGTCTTTTCTTTTTGTCTTCTTTTTAGAAGTTGAAATATAAGGTACACGAAACCTGCAAGAACTACCGGCAGGAAAAGTTTAATTATAACTTCCATTATGGAGAAAGGAATCTTATCCGTCAAAAAACTGACAGCATAGGCTATCCCTTTGTAAATTTTACGCGCAAAAATCATCTCCGCAAAATAAGAGCTTTTTTGTGATATCAAAAGTAAGATATAGGCTAGCGGAGCTAATAAAATTATAAATATCCTTTTCTTACGAAAAGCCATGTACCATTTATTTGAATTCAGTGTCTTTGTTTCCTTCAATTAGCTCCTCCCTTTTCAAGGCTACTTATCTTCATGTTCCATACTTAATTTTACACCATCAGCAGACATATTAATAATGTCAATTAATTCCTCTTCAGACATCTTTACATATCTTGCCAGCTCGTGCAGATTGCCCTCCCTGCCGAGTTCTTCCGCCAATTCCTCAGAAGCACTCTTTATATGGCTGATCTTATTGATAATATCCTTTTCAAAACTGCTGCTCTCCGTGTTTTCATAGACTGCCTGCTCCAGCGCATTCTTGATATAACCCTCTAAGAAACTGATCTCACTCTCTAAGACCGTCTCGCTGTACAGTGCTTCTACCCCGCACAAAAGTCCAATATTTCCCTCCTGTATCAGATCCTCCAGGGTTACCCCCCTGTTCTGATAATTTTTTGCCAATTCCACAACCTTATGAAGGTTTACTTCAATAAACCTTTCCTTAACCTCTTCTTTTTTCCCTCTTATGGACATCAGCAAGGTTCCATACTCCGCTTCATCCGCCCTTTTTACCGCTGAAATATCCTCAAGGTACATCTTTAAATATTGGGAATCTTCTCCTGTCTGCTTCACGACACTTTCTAAGCTTTGGGTATCGTCCTCCTTAGAGGCCTCCTCCTTCTCCTGGGAGCCTTCTTCCGCTTTTTCGCTTTCCTCGACTGCTTCTTTGTATTCATCAAAAGCCTTTGTATTTACATATCCCTTAACCTTTATATGATTTGCTGCGAGGTAAGCGAAAATATGCTCATATTGACTTTCATTGAGCCCCATACCGCCAAAGAACTCTTTTATCTCATTCATCCCCAGCTCATTCCCCTGTACTCTTGCAACCTCTAAGACGTCCTTTAACATGTCCTGAAATTTATTCTTATCTTCCATATATACCTCTTTTCCTGCAACTACTGAGAGAGATTATACTCTCTGCTTCTTTTCTTATTTTATCATATCTTAATACTTCCCGCAAATGCCATATGTAAACACCATAACGCCTTCCCTGCTTCGTTGGGTAAAAGGGAATTTTATGTCGGAATTACTTATGAGTAACAGATGAGATGAGGTTGGCGCAACAGATATTTTCCAGTAAATAGTTCTTAATGACACCAAGCAGAATGTAGCCCTAATGATCAATGATATAAATATTCCTTAATCTCGTAGGACGTTTAAAGATAAGACTGCCATGCACATACACACAACATATCTTGCTTAGATTCCATTAATAGGCTATACTATTATATAACGAACCACAAACAAGAGAGGAGCACCAAAATGAGCGATGAATTAGAAGTGAAAGCGGAAGAGGCTGTTTCTGTGCCGGAAACCACGCCTCAGGAAGCAATTCCGTCCATGGAAGAATTTGAAGAGCAAATTAGCCTATCCCTTCATAAAATTGAAGAAGGCGAACTGGTAAAAGGTACTGTAATCGGTATCTCGGAAACAGAGGTTACACTGGACCTGGGTTATTATGCTGAAGGCATTATCCCTTTAGAAGAACTTAGCAACGATCCCAGATTCTCTATTAAAGGGGATGTGACAATCGGAGAAGAATTTTCCGCTGTAGTTATTAGAGAAGATGATGGAAAAGGAAATATCCTTTTATCCAAAAAAGAAGCTGACAACCTCCTGTCCTGGACTGCTTTAAAAGAGTATCTGGAAAACAAAACGGTGCTAAAGGTTAAGATAGCGCAGGAAGTAAACGGAGGCGTTACTACTTATCTGTTAGGAATCCGAGGCTTTATACCTGCCTCTCAGCTTTCTCTTACCTACGTGGAGGATCTGAGCTCCTGGGTTAATAAAGAGGTAGATGTACAGGTAATTACAGTGGAAGAAGATAAAAAGAAACTGGTGCTTTCTGCAAAAGAAGTAGAAAAGGAACAGGTTAAGGAAGAAAAATTAAGTAAGATCTCTCATCTGCCTATCGGCCTTGTTACCAATGGAACTGTGGATAAATTAGCTCCTTATGGTGCCTTTGTAAGTTTAGGAAATGGTCTGTCCGGTCTGGTTCATATTTCTCAAATTGCCAACAAACGCCTTAAAACTCCCGGAGAAGTTTTAAAAGAAGGACAAGAAGTAACCGTTAAGATTATTGAAGTAAAGGATGGCAAGATCAGTCTTAGCATAAAAGCTGTTGAGGAAAAAGCAGAGATTTCAGAAAACGTTGAAGCAGCTCCTTTTGAATATTCCTCCGGTGAAGAAGCTTCCACAGGTCTGGCAGGACTGCTTTCGAAATTTAAGCTCCCCGAATAACCAACCGAACAAAACGCTTCCCAGTACAACCTTATCAGTATTTAAAGTTGACAAACAAAATTCTGTACATTAAAATACTAGAGTAAAAAGAAAGTAAATTAAGTTAAAAAGTTGATTAAGAGGGTAAATATGGACAGGAAAGTCAAAATGGAAGATATAGCCAACTCTTTGGGCGTGAGCATTGTCACTGTATCAAAGGCACTTTCAGGTAAAAAAGGTGTAAGTGAGGAAATGCGGGAGAAAATAAAAGACCTTGCAAAAGAAATGGGATATCAACAATCCAATTCTTCCAAAGGCCTTAAAGAGGGCAGAAGTTATAATATCGGTATAGTTGTGCCTGGGCGTTATTTTGGCAAATATGTCTCTTTTTACTGGCAGCTATACCAGGAGGTAACAGCAAATGCCACCGCTAACCAATGCTTCACCATGCTGGAGGTTATCAGCCCTGAAGCAGAAGATAATCCAGAAATCCCCCTGCTTATCCGTGAGAAAAAGGTGGATGGTATTATACTGATGGGTCAGCCAAAAAGCAAGTATTTATTAAAGCTGAAAGACGGATTAAATATTCCATTGATATGCCTTGACTTTTATGATAAGGACCTGGACTGCGACGCTGTTGTATCCAACGGTTTTTACGGAACCTACGTCCTTACCAATCTGCTGTTTAGCAGAGGCCATCAGGATATCGCTTACGTGGGAACACTTCTGTATACAAGCAGTATTACAGACCGTTATTTAGGCTATTATAAATCCATGTTAGAGCACGGGCTTTCCGTTACAGAGGATAGGCTCTTAGATGACAGAGACTGGAAAACCGGCGATGTAGTAGGTTTCCCTTTTGTATTTCCTGACAAAATGCCAACCGCTTTCGTATGTAACAGCGATCTGACTGCCTGCTCCCTTATCAAAGCCCTTCAGAAAAAGGGGTATGAAGTACCAAAGGATATCTCGGTAGTTGGCTTTGATAATTATCTTTATCCGGGCTTATGCAATATCGGCATAACAACCTATGATGTCAATGTCAGGGAAATGGCATTAAGAAGTATCAACAATCTTATTGAAAAAATAAATAATCCTTCCAGGAATTTTGGGATTTCTATTGTTGAAGGTAATATCGTCCACAAAGACAGTGTGGCGTACTAATTATTATGGAGCAGCTCTTTTACGGTAGTTAAGAGGAGTTGCTCCTGTTTTTTGTCTGAAAATCCGGATGAAATTATTGGTATTATCAAAACCCACCATTCTCCCGATTTCGTTTACCCGCTTATCCGTACTTATTAAGGCTTCCTTTGCCACCTTAATTCGAATGTCATTCAGATACTGCATGGGGGAACAACCATAAGCAGCAGAAAATTCTCTGCATATCTGATATTTGCTGATTTGATACTTTGCAGAGAGATTATCAAGGGTATATCTGGCTTTACAATCTTCTTCAAAACTTAACTTGATTTTTCTGATATATTCTGGCAGAAGTTTATCCCCTTCTCCCTTTTTCTCTTTCTCTGCTGCCATACCTAATAAAATATCCAGAATCAGCTTAGACTGGAGCATATAATTGCCATACTCCTTTGACAGCTGCTCGTAAAGTTCATTGATTCCATGGGGAATTAAAGATCCCTCCGGGACCTTGTGTAGCAGCTCAATATCCCACCTGCCTGCTTCATAGAGAAAAGGAAGGAGGCTTCCCTGTATATAAAAAGCTGTATGGTACCAGGTCTTTGGAACTTTAATCTGATATTTCATACGACAGTTAATAAAACAAAGCGTTCCTTCTGTAAGCTCATAGGTACCTGATTTTACAGACAGCTGCCCCAAACCGCTGTGAGTATAGATAAGGCAATAGGCATCCAGATAGTTTATGTCAAGTGAATAAGAATCCTTTGCTTTAACCTCAAGGAACGCTTCTGCAAATGGAAGATTATCCTTAACTGTCTGAGGAACACTGACAGCAGTAGGCACATACTTATCAGCCAGAGTCTTGCCATAATAAGCATAAGATGAAATTGCATTACTAAATCTTTGACCAAAATCCACGTTCTTTTCACTCTCCTTTCAAGGCAAAGGTAATCTGTTTTTTTTACCATAATACCTTTTATCTGGGTACTTATGCACAAAATAGTTTCAAAAGCTTGTCTTCCTATAATAATAAGGTATAAAATAGTTTATAGCAATATGATTTTATAACCTGTTAAGTTAATTTTTTTATATTAATAACTCTATATAAATCAGTTAAAGTAAGATTAACTCAGTTAACTTATGCAATTTATTAGGTGGTTGTATGAATGTACGTTTTTTTCCTTTAGCATAAGTGCACAATTATTCTAGTTTTATATATCCAAAAAGTATATTTTGCATAGTTTTCGCAAGATTCGACTTAATTTTGCAAGATTGGTAGATGACTAAATGTGAAAGTAAATATACAATTAAATTCAAGATTAAAAACCTAGTTTTTTTAAGAAGTTTTTAGTCTAATGTTTACTTAAAACAAATATTTAAGGAGGAATTTTATGAAACTAAAAAAAGTTTTGGCAGTTGTTCTTGCATCTATGATGGTAGTTTCCATGGTTGGATGCTCCTCAAACAGCAACAACACAAACAAGACAAATGAGCCTGCAGCAACTGAAGGAGCATCCTCTTCTGAAGGCACAGGATCTGAAGGTACTGATTTATCATCATTAAAAGGAACTACCATTAGTGTATATACACATGGCGGAAACAGAGTTTTAGGTGAAGAGAAGAAAGACAAAGATGGTAATACATATCGTGATGAGTCTACTGCTTACTTAAAACAGTTAGCTGAGAAGTTTACAGCAGAAACCGGTATCAATGTTGATCTTAACGTTATCTCTAATGAAGATGAATTAAGACCTCTGTTCCAGGTACAGGATGAATCCGTTGACATCTTTACAGCTCCCAACTGGAGCCTTGAAGAGTGGGCACAGTATTCAGAGCCTTACTTTACAATAGAAGAAGGTAAAGAATTATATGGCGACTATGCAATGGCAATGCCTAATGACGGTACAACCATCTACAGCGTAATGCCCGGCAGAGCCTACAACCAGGCTGTAGTATACAATGAAGAAGTTATCAAAGCAGCTGGATATGATGAGATTCCTGCTACGCTTGAAGAGTTCAACAAAATGTGCGAAGCTATCAAAGCAAACGGCGTAACACCTATCTCTTTACACAGAATTGAGAATTGGCCTCTTGCAACGGTACAGGATTTCGCATCCTATGTTGCTGGTGATGCTAACGTATTTGCTGAGACATTAAAAACTGAGAATCCTTTCAGTGAAACTGCTCCTTTTGGTAAAACAATCAAAATGTACACAGAGTGGAAAGCAAAAGGATACTTTGAGCCTGAAGTTTATACTGATTTCGGTGTAGCTATGGACAGCGTTGCTTATGGAAAAGCTGGTATGATGCTTTTCGGTTCATGGGTTGTTCCTCAGATCCAGGGACGTGTTCCTGAAGGAAAAGATCCTTCCATTATCAAATTTGCTCCCGCTCCTGATTTCGGTGCAGGAAGATATGTCCTTGCAGCTCCTGCTGACAACTGGGCAATCAGCAAATTCTCCAAGAACAAAGAAGCAGCCAGAGCTTTCATTGAGTATGTTTCTGAAGATGCACAGTTTATCGCAGACAGCGGATATATCGCTAACAAAAAAGGTGTGACTCCTATTGTTCCTGAACTGTACTCCATCATTGATAAAATGGTTGAAAGCGGAGACTGCAAAGTTCTTCTCTCCCCTGCTACTGATGCAAACACTCTTGCTAATCAGGATGTTTTAACAGAAGCTGGTTTATATGCAGATTACAAATATGTTGGACTTTTATTCGATGCTCTTGATACAACAAAACCTGATGACTGGACAGCTTACAACAAGCAGGTAGATGTACAGAACAAAGCTTACAAAGAATACAAAGAAGAACTCGGACTTGAGTGGGTAGACTAATCTAACACTACCGATTTACCGCAATGTAAGAGCCAGTCACAGGCCGTTGCCCTACGGCCTGTGAGGGCTCTTTGGCGGTTTCACAAAGACAACAATCACAAATGTAACATTAGCAGTCTGGACTTCCCCATTCAGGCCTGCAGTGAAAGAGGTTGAAATGAAACAAACAAAAAGCAGCAAAATCATTATTTTTGCATTTTTAGTGATACCGGTCATTCAGTTACTGGTATTCTCCTATATTCCTATCTTAACTAATGTTTATCTGAGTTTTACCAACTATAAAGGTGTTGGAGCTCCCAGATGGATTGGACTTAAGAATTACGAAAGATTGCTGACTGATCCACAGTATATCATGGTTTTCAAGAACTGCCTCTGGTATATGATTGTTGCCATACCACAGCTGGTATTTGCATTTTTCCTTGCAATCTTTGTAAACGGAAAGTTCAGAGGTTTAAACCTGTTTAAAGGAATTCTGATTATTCCTTATTTATTAAATGGTGTTATCGTATCAACAATTTTCATCATATTCTTTAATAACTCCGGTACTCTTAACCTGATACTTGATACAATTGGTCTTGGAGCATTAAAACAGCAATGGCTTCAGAACCTGAATTTAGTTAACCCCTCTATTGCTTCCATCAGTATCTGGCGTTATTATGGTATGAACTTTATTATGTTCTTTGGTGCTCTTCAGACGATTTCAACCGATTTATTTGAAGCAGCTGCCGTAGATGGCTGTACAAAATGGCAGGAAATTCTCTACATATCCATTCCTTCCATCCGTAACGTATTGTTTATTAATATATTACTAAGTGTTTCCGGTTCCATTCAGGTATTTGAAATCCCTTATATTATGATGAACGGTTCTAATGGAACAGTAACACCTGTTATTCAGATTCAGCAGAGTGCCTTTATGGAGAACCGTGTTGGTTTTGCTGCTGCATTGTCCATAATGGTATTCGTTATCGTTGTTTTAGCTGTTGGTTTACAGAGTATCTTTAACAAGAAAGGAGAAAGTGCAAGATGATAAAGGAAAGTAAAGTATACAAGATACTGCGCTATATATTCCTGTTTGCAGCATGTATTTTTGTAATAATCCCTATAATTCCTCTTATATTCATGGCCTTTAAAACCGGTGCAGAATATTCTGCTACAGGTGTACTGACTCCTCCTAAGAACTGGCTGAACGGCTATAACTTCAATTATGCCATTCGTGTAGGTAACCTTGGAAAGGCTTTGTTAAATACTGCAATTATCCTTGGTATCTCTCTGTCTCTTCAGATTATGTTTACTACCATGGTATCTTATGTGCTTCATCGTTTTAAATTCAGAGGCAGAAAGATCATCATGACCTTATTCACATTAACTATGTTTATACCGGTTGTTACAACCCAGACCGTTGTATTTCAGATAATTTACCGTATGCACCTGGTTAATAAAATGGCCAGTGTAATCCTATTATACTCCGGTGTTGGTATTATCGGTATCTATATCATGTTTAACCTGCTGGATTCCATCTCCAAGGAACTTGACGAATCCGCTTTGTTAGACGGTGCCGGCTACTTTACGATTTACCGAAAGATTATTCTTCCTCTTTTAAAGCCTGCCTGCACAACTTTACTCATCTTAAACGGAATTGGTTATTACAATGATTTCTATATTCCGAACCTTTACTTAAGAAAAGACGTACAGACCTTTACTGTGGCCCTTTATAAATTCTTCGGTAGTATGTCAACTCCTTTTGAGATTGTAGCAGCGGCAATTCTATTGGGAATCATACCGATTGGTCTTGTATATATCTTCCTGCAGAAATATATTTTCTACGGATTAGCAGGTGCCATTAAGTCATGACAAGAGAATCCTTGTTCTACAAGATCTTGTCCGCTGTCCATATCGTGTTTTTTACCAGTATCTTATTCTTCCTGACAGTCCTTTTATCCTTAGGCTTTTTACTTCTGCCTGCACTTGGAGCAATCTTTCTGATTGGGAAGGACGTAATATACAAAGAGATAAACATCACTGACAGCATTGTTAAAACCTATTTTGTGAATTTGAAACATTCCCTCCCTTTAATGAAATATATTCCCGTTCATTTGATCATGCTTCTCAATCTCGCAGGTATCTACCTGTGGGCGGGAGCTGATAAAATGATCTATTCTGTGTTATGCCTTGCTATGGCCTCTATATTACTGGTATTTATGCTTTATATAGCCGGCTATCGCACTTTTATTGGAAATAATATCGATTTGATAGAAATAACCTGTATCTTATTTATCAAACTCCCTTACTTTATACTTCTCTTTGTAGGGGTTGTTTGCCTGTTATATTTTTTCTCTGATATTATAATGTTTATACTAATACCGACCAGCACTTTTTTCATCTTTGTATTGGAAGCGGTCATCTTTATTCAGATATTACTCTACCGCAAGACTCTGGGTACCTTAAGCGAAGAGGATGAATTTTATTATCTTACGGAAAGTCTTTTTCGCAGAAAATAAGTTGTAGCTCTCTGGTAACAGTACAAAAATAAAACCTGTTAAGGAATCGCTTCAATAAGTTTAAGAAACCTTAATCTTGGGTAGAACTAACTATAGAATCTTTGGGTTTTACGAGAAAATATTAGAAAGGGGCTTCCATTACGGAAGCATTTGAGATTATGAGTAAAATTAAAATGATAAGTCCCGCAGTTAAGAACATTCCCTGGCAGGAAAGACCTGAGAACCTTAGTGGAGCACCTGTATGGAGATATAATGAGAACCCTATTATCGGAAGAAACCCTGTAGAAGGCGTTGCAAGAATCTTCAACAGTGCGGTTATGCCTTATGGTGATGAGTTCATCGGAGTGTTCCGTGGTGAGCAGACAGACGGAATCCCTTACATTTACATGGGAAGAAGTAAAGATGCTATCCATTGGGATATCGAGCCGAATAAGATTCCTTTTGAAGATGAGAATGGTGAGCCTTTTATGCCTTTATATGCATACGATCCCCGTCTTGTAAAGGTTGAGGATACTTATTATATCATCTGGTGCCAGGATTTTTATGGTGCGGCAATCGGTATGGCTAAAACAACTGATTTCAAGAAATTCGTAAGACTTGAAAATCCCTTCATTCCTTACAACCGTAATGCAGTATTATTCCCTCGTAAAATTAACGGTAACTTCGTAATGCTCAGCCGTCCAAGCGACAGCGGACACACTCCTTTCGGTGATATCTTTATCAGTGAAAGCCCTGATATGGTGTACTGGGGCAAACACAGACATGTAATGGAAAAAGGTAAGAGCTGGTGGGAGAGCGTTAAGATCGGCGGAGGTGCCACTCCTATTGAGACCTCTGAAGGCTGGTTGATGTTCTATCACGGAGTAAGCAGTACCTGCAATGGTTTTGTATACAGCATAGGCGGTGCAATCCTTGATATTGACAATCCTTCCATTGTTAAATATCGTTGCAGCAAATTCATCTTAACTCCTGAAGAGTGGTATGAGGAAAGAGGTTTCGTTCCTAATGTATGCTTCCCTTGTGCAACAATCCATGATCCTGAATCAGGAAAGATCGCTATTTACTACGGAGCTGCTGACAGCTATGTAGCACTTGCTTTTACAGAAGTTGATGATATTGTTGCCTATATCAAAGAAAACAGCAAATTAACTGAAACAGATACCGAGATCGGAAAAAGATAATTAATATTACTAGGAAGCTATAAAAACAGCCTGAGGATGAACCAACCTCCCCAAAGTTAAACTTAATAATTTAACTTTGAGAGGCAGATTCATCCTCAGGCCGTTTTATCTATCCGTTATTACATTTTATCCATTTCTTCGCTTATGACATTGTGTTTGAAGAATCGAAAGAATTTGCTTTTTTCCTTGACCTCGTCTTTTCCGGTATCAGGGGAAGCATCCGCTACAGTTGCTGCATCCTTGTCTACTTCAACCTCCTCAAACAATTCCTCATACATTTCATGTTTCTCTTCATACTCTGCGCTATCTTTTAAGTTGCCCTGGTGATCCTCCTGAATAATATCATCCTCGTCTATGACGGTGCCGTAGGATTCTCTGATCATATTCTGAAAGGATTCAGATACAACTTCCCTGTAGTGATCCATTTCGCTGTCCGGATTGTACATTCTGATTTCTTCATTCAGGGACAGCATCTTGTGATCCAAAAAGGATACAATTTCCGCACATTCCTTTAATTCTTTGCTGATCCTCTCAGGTGCATTCCCTTCGAACTTATAATATATCTTATGTTCCAGGCTGGCCCAGAAATCCATTGCAATGGTACGAATCTGTATCTCTGCTTTTACATTGACCATGGTCTCAGAGAGATAGATGGGTACTGATATTATCATATGGTAACTTGTATATCCGTTAGGCTTTGGACACATCATATAATCCTTTACCTTCAGGACATTAACATCACTCTGTGCTGCAATAAGATCTGCAATACGGTAGATATCAGAAGTAAAAGAACAAATTATACGTATTCCTGCCACGTCATTTATATATTTAACAATATTCTCTACGGTTAATTCCCGGTTATTATGCCTTAGCTTTTTCGCTATACTTTGTGGTGATTTCATTCTGGAAGTTATGTGTTCTATGGGATTGTATTGATGATTCAGTTTAAATTCATTGTTCAGTATTTCAAGCTTTGTATTGATTTCCTTCAAAGCCGAGTCATACATGAGCATTACTTTTTTCCACTCGTCTTCTTCACTATAAAAAATAGGTAAATCCATTTCCGTCCTCCTTAAACAAGGAAAAGTCAATCCCGCGTTGTTATCCCATGTTTAAAATATTTTCCGATTAGTTGTATCTTACTGCAACTCCGCTTCACCAATCATTTTACATTATAGCATAGAAATATGAACAATTTTTGAATATAGTGAAAATTAATAAAAACTTTATCATTTTTATATGTTTTTCTAACAATCTGAATGATTTTTATAGGAAATATGCATTATATAGGGATATTTAGTGTTCTTAACCATACGCTTTTTAAACAGAAGGAAAGCTCCATGGCTTTTAAAACCCCTTAAAAGTCATGAAGCTTTCTTAACTAAAAATATGGCGTTACAGACTGGAATTTACATAAGAGTAATCTGTATCCATAAGTTTCTGGTTATCGTCTAACTGTGATACGCCATCCTTGCTAATCTTTTTTAATACTGTCATGGATACCAGTAAGAGAAGCGCTGATACCAATGCAATAAGCAGTAATATAAATAAGCTGGTAACTAAAGTTCCTTCGCCTAAACCTCCGCTGATAGCCTGACGGAAAGCATAAATCGAGTATGTCATAGGAAGAACC
Source organism: Anaerocolumna sp. AGMB13020 (assembly GCF_033100115.1). Taxonomy (NCBI): domain Bacteria; kingdom Bacillati; phylum Bacillota; class Clostridia; order Lachnospirales; family Lachnospiraceae; genus Anaerocolumna; species Anaerocolumna sp. AGMB13020. The sequence goes on from NZ_CP136910.1 coordinate 2,974,741, forward strand.
GGGTGTATTGCCTGGAAGAACTTATCCGTTAACTGCATAGGGAAGGTTCCGCCAGCACCGGCAAGCTGAAGTACTAAAAGTATCATAGCCACAAAACGTCCGGGATTATCAAAGGCTACAGATAACAGCATAATCAGGAGCATATAGGCATAGGCTGTTATTATGGCTGTTATATAGTAATGTCCGGTCTCTACTGTGGTTACCCCCAGAAGTTGCATGAAGCCTGCATCGATGACTGCCATTGCTGTTGCCGCAACGATACCTACGGATAATTTGGCAAGCCACCATTGTACTACAGGTTTACCTTTCATGGCAACTTTTCTGATAGGATAGATGAAGTTAAAGAGCATACATCCTACATACAGGGAAAGTGATAATACATAAGGAGCAAGCGCATGACCATAATTGGGCACATCACTGTATAAAGTCTCCTCTGAAGTACTTGGTGCTGCTATCATATCGATGGAATCATCCGATACCGCAAAGGAGTCTATGGTATCAGCACCCTCCTGTAAACCGTCGGACAGTTTTCCAGCACCGTCGGATAAGTCTGTCAGACCATCACCTAACTGTTTGGAACCGTCTGCTAATTTAGCTGCACCGTCATGGATATCTTCTGCACCTTTTGCTATTTTATCCATACCTGTTGATAATTTATCATTATTTTCTGCAAGTTTATTAAGACCTGCTGTTAATTCCTTGCTGCCTCCGGCTATTTTATCAATACCATTGTTCAAATCTGCTGCTTTGGTATCTAACTGATCTAAGCCCTTTGTTAACTGATCCACTCCTTCGGTATAAGAGGTAACACCAGTTTCCAGGCTTTTTGCTCCGGTAGCTAACTTACTGAGTCCCTCTGTCAAAGCAGGTGCCTGGGTAGAAATAGAACCAAAAGCTGTATCTAGCTTAGAAGTGCCCTCCACCAGTGCAGGCGTTTTTTCTGCAAGCTGACCTAAACCACCGGATATCTGACTGGCTGCTGTTCCAACCGTTTCATATCCTGCCAGAAGTTTTGCCGCACTCTGAAGGAGAACTGCCTGCTGCTCCTTGGGTAATTGACTGAAAGTGCTGTAATCAAGATACTTTGATACTCCGTTTACCTGATCCTTTGAAGGTATTCCTGCTGCCAGTGCTTTTGCTCCGGTATTAAGGGTTGACACTGCGCTGTTAACTGCTGTCATACCGTCAGCAAGCTGCTTCACACCTTCTGCATTTGAGCTTAAGGAACCAATGGTGGTACCAAGCTTTGTGTTTAACTCTGTGACACCATCCGATACCAGTTTGGCGCCATTCTTTAAATCTTCTGAATTCTCATTTAAGGTATCTGCTCCTTTTGCAGCTTTCTTAACGCCATTGGTATAGGTCTCAACACCGGTCTGGTATTGTGCCAGACCCTCCTTTAAGGTAGCTGCTCCCTTATTAGCTGAGAGGACACCGTCCAGGTAAGTACTCAGTCCAAGGCTCAGGGTATCCACACCATCACTGAAAGTTAAGCTGGCTTTGGACAACTTATCAAGGTTGCTGTAAATTGTTTCATTGCCTTCTTTCAACTTATCAGAACCATCTTTAATCTGCGAGGAAGCATCTGCAGCTTCCGTAATCTTACCACCCATATCTTCTACTTTATCAAAGATTGCAGATACATAAGCTTTTGTGACTTTCTCTGAAACCTTCGTCTGCAGTTCCTTGATTGCCTGAACACTTACGACTTTACCTAAATAATTCACACCGGCATTGGTTTCGTAATTAATAACCATCTGTGTAGGATCATCAGAAAGAACTGTCGCTGCATTGGCGGAAAAGTTCTCCGGGAAAGTTACTATCATATAGTACTTCTTATCCTTTAATCCCTGCAGGGCTTCCTTAGAGTTTACAAAATGCCACTCAAGGCTCTCATCCTCTTTTAACTCCTCCACTACATTATCACCAACGGATAAGGTCTGACCTTCAAAATCCACGGACTGATCCTCGTTCACAACCGCAATTGGAAGGTTCTCAGCCTTACCATAGGGATCCCACATTGATCTTAAGAAAAAAGAAGCATACAACAAAGGTATACAACATATTACGATAAAAGATACCAGCAGCAATTTATTTGCTTTAATCTTTTTCCATTCTGACTTTATCATTTCCATATATATTTATCCATCACCTTTCTGATCCATAAATCGAAGTCACTCCACTGTTCTGCCTTATTCCAGTTGATGGGCTGAATCTCCTTGCTGCCCAAGGTTTCCTGAAGTAGCTGGCTTACTGTTTTTGTTCTAAGTGCTTCCCTGTATAACATATCTGCTTCTGCAAAAGCATTTCGCATAACTACCGTACCCTGATTGGCAATGACCTGTATATCTTCAAATACCTGGTCAATAAGCCCGGAGTCCGGATAGGTCGTTATTGTTCCCTCCAATGCTTCTACTATCTCCAGCAGGTTTATGTCATCCGTATTTTTTGCCAGTGTAAATCCCCCATTATTACCAGATACTGAATTTACCAATTTTGCTACTACCAGTTTTCGTATGATTTTCTTCGTATAAGTCAGGGAACCTTTCAGTCGTTTATGGATTTCCTCCGATGCTACGGGTATGGAGTGTTCCTGTGTTGCTAGCAATGCTATAATACAAACGGCTTGCTCGATTCCTCTGGTTAATTTCATTCTCTCATCTCCTTTATTGATGTTTCATGTCCATTATAGACATTTCAAATCCACAATGGAATCATACTCTCCTTGAGCTAAAGTGTCAACAATCAATGTGACAAAAATTTTCATTAAAAATTGTATTTTTTATTCATTTTTTTATGCAACGTTTCCTTCACTCTCTCAGTACCTCAGCTGTGGGCTCCGCACACCGCTGACTTACTGTATATTTAAAGAGGTATTATTACAAGGGATCTCTATTATAAAAGTAATCTCATCAAGATATCCTTATCATAATTCTTGTTCTTGTACATAAAAGTTCTTATATTAATTAGACTATTCCCTATCCTCTTATTCTCTTAGACAACTTTTCGCCAGTACCTCCTTGTGCAGCCTTTTCTTAATATCACTACCTGATAAGCGGGTTGAGTTAAAGCTTAAGAATGAGCGTAGCAATCCAGTACCAGGTAGGAACATCTGTTGTTTATTTATAAGAAAATTAATTTGTCCATTAAAAATTCAATATTTTTTAAAATATATATTAAATTCATTCATTTTTTAGTTGACAAAAATTAGTAGTGTGTTATAATGTGAAAAGACTATAAAAGAAAGTGAGGTAAATAATATGTTTAATCGTAATTTTAATGCTGCAGCCAATAATACAAATAATAATTTAACTTTTATTACCTCAACGCATAATTCTTTTATATAGTGCAGTCCCAATTATAGACTACACATGTTAATATAATAATGAATTTTTAATGCCGTGGTAATGGACCACGGCTATTTTTTGCCCAAAAATAGGGAGGAGGATTTATGAAACTATCAAAATATATCAAACGATACTGGTACATCTACGCCATTGCCATTGTCTGTATGACGATAAGCATTGCCCTGGATATGTTATCACCACGAATATTAAAGCTTATTATTGATGATGTTATCGTTGCCGGTAAGGTGGAGCTTCTTACCAGACTTTTAATAACTATCTTTATGATTGGTGTAGGCAGAGCCCTGTTCGGCTACTTCAAAGAGGTTCTCTTCGATTCTGTCAGCTCTAAGATCGGTGCTGATATCAGAAGAAATCTGTTCCGTCATGTCCAGAGCCTGTCCCTGGATTACTTTGATAAGAACAATACCGGAGAACTTATGTCCCGCCTGAAGGATGATGTGGATAAAGTCTGGTCTGGTGTTGGCTTTATCGGAATGCTCGTAGTAGAGGTTATCCTGCACACCTCGCTGGTGCTCTACAGCATGTATACCCTAAGCCCCAAGCTTACTATCATACCGCTGATTGCAATGCCTATCGTTGCCTTTATTGCAATCAGGATGGAAAAGAAGCTGGATAATGTCTATGAAGAAATCAGCGAGGAAAATGCTAAGTTAAATCTGGTGGCCCAGGAAAACCTGGCCGGTGTCAGAACAGTGAAAGCTTTTGCAAGAGAAAAATTTGAAATTGGCAAATTTCTTTCTCACAACAAACGCTATTATGAACTAAACATGAGACAGTCCAAGGTACTTATAAAATACAATCCATTTTTTCAATTCATAACCAGGCTTCTTCCGGTTGTCATTATAGTAGCCGGTGGTTTTCTGGTAATTCAGGAAGACATAACCCTTGGTACCCTCGGTGCCTTTGCAGAATATGCCAACAATATAGTATGGCCTATGGAATTACTGGGCTGGCTCTTTAACGACATGGCCTCAGCTGCCGCATCAACTAAGAGAATCAACAAAATAATGATAGAAAAACCTACAGTTATTAACAAAGAGGATTCCACTCCCCTTGAAAAAGCTGCTGGTGATGTTGAATTTGAAAATGTCTCCTTTCATGTAAATGACACGACGGTTCTTAGAAATATAAGCTTCCACTTAGAACCAGGCAAGACCCTTGGTATCATGGGTGCCACTGGCTCAGGTAAGACTTCTGTTATCAATCTGCTGCAGCGCTTTTATGAAACAACAGAAGGTAATATTAAGCTGGATGGTATCAATGTAAAGGATCTGTCCCTTTATGATTTAAGAAAGAATATGGCACTGGTTATGCAGGATGTATTCTTATTCTCTGATACTGTAAATGAAAATGTAAAGATGGGTCAGCGTCCTCTGTTAACGGACCAGGAAGTTATACATGCCACTATACAGGCACAGGCTTCCGACTTTATTGAGAAAATGGATGATCAGTATGATACTGTAATTGGTGAACGAGGTGTTGGTCTTTCCGGCGGTCAGAAACAGCGAATCAGTATTGCAAGAGCACTTGCAAAGAAAACACCGATTCTTATTATGGATGATTCAACCTCTGCCCTGGATATGGAAACAGAGCATCTTATACAGAAGAATTTAAATGATCTGGAGCAAACGACTAAAATTGTTATCGCTCACAGAATTTCAGCCGTCAGAAACGCTGATGAAATTATCTTCTTAGAAGACGGTGCAATTGCAGAAAGAGGCACCCACGAATCTCTCCTTGAGAAGAAGGGCTTATATTATCAGACTTATATGGCTCAGTATGGGGATTATTTAACTGATAATTCTTTAAAGAGCTTGAAGAAGGATGTATCCCTCGTCCTATAAAATCAATTTATTGCAACACCTCTCAGCTCTTTCATATACAGGGTAAAGAGGTACAAAACCTGTAAAACGTATCAATTTTTAACTTAAATTATAGCAGTTAATCAATAATAGTTATCAGACAGGTTTATGTTAAACTCGCATGCGCCATAAAGCGCAGAAACGGAGGACTTATGTCAGTTAATGCAGTCAGGGTTGATGAGAATCTGGTCGGCCCCGGTAAAATAAATACTCTTTTAAGGCTCTTTCGCTATTTGTTAGCTTATAAAAGAGAAATTATTTCCGTGCTGTTGATTATGGGTGGTACTGTAACCATCAGTCTTTTAAACCCACTTATAATTGAGCACGCAATCAATGTCAACATAGCAGGTAAGGATGTTAACGGCCTCATAAAGCTTGGTATAGCTGCTGCTGCCTTGAACATTACCTATATACTGTTAGTAAAGCTTCGTATGTTTATAATGGCAAAGATAAGCAACACTGTTTTGCTTTCTATAAGACAGGAGCTTTACACCCACATCCAGAAGCTTAGTTTCAGCTTCTTTGACAGCCGCCCTACGGGTAAGATACTGGCACGTGTTATTGGTGATGTCAACTCCTTAAAGGACGTACTCACCAACAGTGTAACCACTCTGATCCCGGATTTTATAACCATAGTGGCAGTTGTCGTAATCATGATGGCAAAAGATTATAAGCTGGCTTTTGCAGCTTTAATAAGCCTTCCCTTACTTATTGTTGGTATGTGGCTTATTCAGGTTTACTCCCATGTCAGATGGCAGACATATCGAAAGAAGAATTCCAACCTGAATGCTTTTATCCATGAAGATTTATCCGGTATGCGTATTATCCAGAGCTTTACAGCTGAAAAGGAAACTTCCGATGCTTTTGACAGTATGCTCAATGAGCACAGAGGCTCCTTTATAAAAGCAATTCTCTTAAGTGATGCTTTTGGTCCTATTATCGATTTCTGCTGGGGTATTGGTACTGTTTCTCTTTTCTTCTTCGGAATAAAGATGACAGGAGACAATGTTACTCCCATCGGTACATTGATTGCCTTCAGTTCCTATATCTCCATGTTCTGGAGGCCAATTATGAATCTGAGCAACTTTTATAACCAGCTGGTAACCAATATATCCGGTGCAGAACGTATCTTTGAGATTATGGACACCGATCCTGATATCAACGATGAGAATGATTCCAAAGAACTTCCCCAAATCAAAGGTGAAGTATATTTTGATCATGTAACTTTTGCTTATGATAAAGATACTCAGGTCTTAAATGATGTAAGCTTTCATATCAAACCCGGTGAGACCATCGCTTTGGTTGGACCTACTGGTGCCGGTAAAACAACTGTGGTTAACCTGATCAGCCGTTTTTATGATATACAAGAAGGTAATATCTATATCGACGGTAATAATATCCGTAATGTATCCATTGAAAGCTTACGTATGCAGATGGGTATCATGACACAGGATAACTTCCTGTTCTCCGGTACTATAAAGGATAATCTGAAGTATGGTAAGCTAGATGCAACCGATGAAGAAATCATCGCTGCTGCCAAAGCAGTCAATGCCCATGACTTCATTATCAAAATGGAAAAAGGTTATGATACGGAATTAAAAGAAAGAGGAGCCGGGCTATCTGCCGGACAAAAGCAGCTCTTAGCCTTTGCCAGAACTATGGTATCCATGCCTAAAATTCTTATACTTGACGAGGCAACCTCAAGTATTGATACACATACAGAATTACTGGTACAGCAAGGTATCGAAGTTCTCCTAAAGGGACGTACCTCCTTCGTTATCGCCCATCGCTTGTCCACAATACAGAAAGCTGACAGAATCTTTTACATCGACAATGGAGGCATTGTTGAAGAAGGCAGCCCGAAAGAGTTACTGGAAAAGAAAGGCGCTTATTACGAGCTCTATATGGCTCAGTTTAAGAACCTTTAATTACGCTAAAAGCAACGGCTACCGAATTGATTATCTCCTACGATGCAGCTTTTCATCAATTCAAAATACCGTTGAGAATAAATCATAGTGATATCGTTTCTGATATCACAGGAATGGCTGATTTATACTGCTGTTCCATTCTTTAAGAGTTTTAATTCTTATAAAACGAAAGCAGGAAGCAGCCTATACGTGTTGCTTCCTGCTTTCGTTTACCTTCTTTTATTTACCTTCTTTTATTTACCTTCTTTTATTTACCTTCTTTCGTTTAACTTGTCCCCTGCTGCCTCCTTCTGATATAATGAAGCAATCAACATAGATCTAAGCAATTATGAATACCTATAACCGGAATGAGGAGTTAAGAATGGTAAGAATACTATTTTTAGAAGATGAGCCTACAATAAAAGAGGTTTTGATGGAATATATGAAAATGAAGCAATATGATGTCACACCTGCGGAAGATGGAAATGAAGCAATCCAGTTGCTGGAAGAGCAGGACTTCGATCTGGCCGTACTTGATATAATGGTTCCAGGTAAAAATGGACTCGAAGTACTACGCCACATCAGGGACAGAAAACCTTCCATGGCAGCTATCATGCTTACTGCTATTGATGACGAACCAACACAGGTAAAGGCTTTTAATCTCTATGCAGATGATTATGTAGTAAAACCTGTCTCACCTATAATATTACTGAAAAGAATAGAAACCATATTAAGAAGAACAGCTGTAGCAGATAAGAAAGCCGTAATAACAAAAGGACTTTACCTGAATGAAGAAGCCTATCAGGCCTTTTACGATAATGTATCCCTGCAGCTTACCTTAAGCGAGTTCCTGCTATTACATACTCTTAAAAAGGAAGCCATGCGTGCTTTTACAAGAGAACAGCTTATACTTAGAATATTTAACGAAGATTATATCGGCAATGACCGTATCATAGATGCACATATAAAGAATTTACGCAAGAAACTGCCTAAAAATTATATTCGCACGGTAATTGGTGTGGGTTATCAATTTAAGGAAGTTACAGCAGAAGCAGAATGAGGTGTTCCATGAATCTATCCAGAAAAACATTGATTTACAGCAGTATTATTTCATTGATAATTATGACGCTCTTAGTTGGCTATTTCATACTCATGGTACCATCACTTTATGTAGCTTACATGCAGGATAGAAATTATGCCTCAATCGTAAGCCTGCAGAAGGGTTATATGAAGACCGGCAGTTACGATAACCTTGAAGTGAAGAACCCCAGCGGTACGCTTACCGTTGAAATTCCGCTGACAGGGGATTACTTCTATGCGGTTAATCAGTTCTTTAAACTTACCGTTCACATAGATAATGAAGAGCTGCTTAAAATCCTTGATAAGCTGAGATACTATGCCAGAAATACGGATGAGATAAAGGACATACAGGAAGAGGATATCTCTTTTGATAAGTTTAAAGAACTGCTGACTCTTGATAAGTTCATTCCTGCGGATTACCCACTGCAATTTGACTTTAATTTTCATGAGTATAAAGAGGCCTATCAGCTAATTTCTTCAAAATTCCATAAGGAATCCTCAGAATTGTTGATATATGAATCTAATATAACGGACGGAAGCAATTTCTATACCAGTTATATAGCTTTAGGTTTGACGGATGCTTCCATTGATATTACCCTGCTGCCGGTTATGACTCCACGAATTGATGAGATAAAACCGGTTATACTTCAAAGTCTCCCAATGCTAATTGCTGTGTCGTTGCTGCTAATACTGATATCCTCCCAGCTCTTTTCAAGGCTTATCATAAATCCAATTATAAGATTGTCTAACCATGCGAGGCGAATGAAGTATTCTGAGGAATTGTATCTGAAACCAATACCGGTAACCGGAAACGACGAAATCAGCAGCCTCGCTGAAAGTCTGAATGAGCTGTACCTAAAGATTCAGAAAAGCTATCAGGAATTAGAAGAGAAAAATCAATATCTTGCAGAAGAAAATAAGAGGCAGGAGGTATTCTTACGTGCTTCCTCTCATCAGCTTAAGACTCCAATAGCTGCCGCCCTGCTCCTGGTAGAAGGCATGATTAATGAAATCGGAAAATACAAGGATACCAAAGCATATCTCCCCCAGGTAAAGGGGCAGCTTCAGTCCATGAAGAAGATTGTAGAGGATATCCTGTATCTGAACCACTGCTCTCCGGCAATACAAACAGATCCACTCTCATTGGATGACCTTATAATTGAGTGTATCAGCTATTACCAGGTTCAGTTGGACGAGAAAGCAATTCAAATAAGCACAACAGGACAGAGTAAAAGTCTTTACACCGATCCCGAATTGCTTAAAAAAATCCTTGATAACCTGCTATCCAATGCAATTAGCTTTACGCCGAAAGCAGGTAAGATAACCATATTATACGAAAGCAACCGATTATGTATCATAAACTCCAATGCTGCAATTGATGAGGAATTGCTTCCCCATGTGTTTGAACCCTTTGTATCCAGCATAACCAAGTCCCGGGCACATGGGCTTGGACTATATGTGGTATCTTATTATGCGAAATTACTGAAATTCCATGTAAAGCTCAGCAATATAAAAGAAGGCGTTATGGCTGAATTATATTTTTAATCTATTATATCAAACTTATACGATAGTAATATGTGCATTACACCTACATAGAATCTTCATTTCAAATTCATATGTTTTTGTTAAAATATATCCATCAGCAGAAAGCAGCTGGCGAAAGGATCAGAAATATCATGATGACAATCAATCAGGTAAAAGTTAGTTATGGTAATCAAATAGCCCTAACAATAAATAACCCTATAAGTTTTAAAGCCGGTGACCGTATCGGGATCATCGGCTCAAACGGTGCAGGGAAATCAACCTTTGTAAAAACCATTCTGGGTTTAACAAATTATCAGGGAAGTATTACAACCGACCTCCAACCAGAGGAAATGGCTGTGCATATGCAATACAATAATTATGCGAATACCATGGCCGTAAAGCATATAATAGAAGCCGTTCTGTATACCAGAATAAAAAAGAACAAACTCCTGCAGGATTTAATAACCTTTTTTGATTTTGAAGATTGTTTGAATAAGAAATACGCAGCTCTCTCAGGAGGTCAAAAACAGAGGCTTACCATCATACTTGTATTGATTCAAGACTCACCTCTGGTATTTTTTGATGAGGTAACCTCAGGCCTGGATTTCGAAACAAGACAAAAGCTTATGTCCAAGTTGGTGGATTGGTACAGTAATAAAAATACTACTTTGTGCGTAGTTTCACATTACTATGAGGAACTGGAACAACTGGTAAATAAGCTGTTAATATTAGAGCAAGGGCAAGTTGTAGATTTCGGCAGCAAAGAGGAGCTATTTCGTAAATATTGCGGAAAGACCGTAATAACACTTGATAATACGGAGCAAAACCAAAGAATTATGAGTAACTTCCCAAAACTTGCAGCACCTGCTCACTTAATCGCTCTCTCCTGTCATAATAATGAGGAAGAAAAACAGATAGCGGAAATTCTCATTAAAGAAGACATTAACTTTAAACGCAGTAATGATAATATTGAAATTATGTCCATCAATGCAAAATTGAGCTTTCAGAATAAAAAATAGATTATACCTATCAATAATTTAAAAGCAAGTATTTAAATAATAAATTTCATTTATAGTAACTTGCATCCACAGTAACTTATATTTACATTATCTTTCATTAATTATAACATTCATAATGACATCTATTAATAAAAGATGTCGACAAAAATTATATCTGTTTGAAAAGAGGTTTGTATTATGAATAAAAAAAGGCTCAATTGGTATTTAATCAGCTATGAACTACGAAATATAATCGGCAATATCTTTGTTATTTTTTTCGGTGTTTTCTTCCCAATTATTATGTCAGCCCTGTTCTCAGTCATGTTGAAATCGCAAATACCGGAAAATATGTATTCAGAAACCGTAACCGGTCTTTTTATAACCATGAGTATGATTATTCCAATGGCGGTCCTTCTTATTGGTTATGCAGCAAACTATTCACAGGAGTTGGAAAAGGATGTACCCTTACGCCTAAATCTCTTCGGTTTTACAGAAAAAACAATGCTGCTTGCAAAAATGGTATCCTATCTTATTTTTACAACCGCAGCCTTTATCATTTATGCAATAGTTGACTTATTCATACTTGATTTACAGACACCTAAAATCAGTTCTGCTGTCTTCTTTGTCCTATCCCTATACGCACTTTCTATAATATTTTTTATGCTGGCTCATGGATTGGCAACTATATTACGCAAATTCGGTCCCACCTACGCGGTATGCATGTTCCTCTATTTTGGCTTCATGATCTTATGCGGAATGATGGGTATTACTGTTGACCAGCTTCCTTCTGGTGTAAAGACCGTAGCAAAAGTATTTCCTATGTCCTATATAAGCAGTGACTTTATAACCTTCTGGCAGGGTGGTGAATATAACTTTGCACCTTTCGTCCAATCCCTCCTGTTCTTTGGAGCGGTTTCAGCTATCATACTAATCTTTAGTATTCGTAAAAACCAGAGAGTTCTAAAAGCAAATTAAGACCACTAAATAATTTTTCCTGAATCTGGCGTTTCCATTCTATAAAGAAACACTCTTCCTTAAGCATTTTAGGCACCGCCAACAAGCAAGCTTTACTCCAGGAAACAGAATCTTATTTATACAAAAAAACTGCCGGCAGGCCCTTCGATACACCTGCCGGCAACTTTTTATCATTTAAAATAGTGCCGTATAACATTAAAATCTTCTAGGCAGTGTTATGGTAAAGGTGGTCCCCTTCGTAAATTGTGATCGTACTTTTATTTTACCCGTATGACCAAGTACAATCAGTTTTGCAATAGATAATCCCAGGCCATGGCCTCCTATCTTTGCACCTCTGACCTGATCGGAACGATAGAATCGTTCAAATATATGCTCAACATCTTTTCTTGTCATACCCAGTCCGGTATCACTTACATTAATTACACAATCTCCGTCATCATCCTGGCAGGTTATTGTAATGGTATCCCCTTCCTCAGAATATTTAACAGCATTGTCGATAAATATACGAATAGCCTGCTTCAGAGCCTGTTTGTCACCATATACCTCTACATCCTGCAGAACAGATGCTTCTATAACACGGTCTTTTACAACAATCTTTGTCTCCTTTACCATTTCTTCCACAACATCGCACATGTTAAATCTATGTTTGTCCAGCTTTAGGGTTTTCTTATCATGCCTTGAAAGAAAAAGTAATTTCTCTACCAGATCCTGCATTGCTTTCGCTTCATTATTAATGGCGTCTATGGATTCCAGCATAACTTCTTTATTACTTGTTCCCCATCTGTTTAAGAGATTGGCATAACCCTGTATGACTGCTATAGGCGTACGAAGCTCATGAGAGGCATCGGATACAAATTGCTTCTGACTTTCATAGGAAATTTCCAAACGATCCAGCATATTGTTTATTACAGCTGCAAGATCCTTTAATTCATTTTTTGTACCTTCCACATTAAGCCGCCTGCTCCCAAGATTATTAACAGTAAGACGATTTGCAGTCTCTGACATCTCAAATATAGGCTCCAGCAAAGTCCTGTCACTCTTTTTTCCAAAATGGGTAATAACATATACCAAAAATAAATACAATAAACCAACGCAAAGCAAGAGCATATTTAATTCTTTAAGACTGGCGGCAAGGTCATACTGAAATAGGATATCAACTAAAGCTCCATTAACCACTACCTCCTTATGTTCTTCTACTATAACGGCCAGGTCGCTTTCATCAAAAACTCCACTGATATAAATTGAATCAAAGAGCTTTTTCTCTCCGGTAAGATCCTTTTCCAGGTTGTTAAAAAGAATAACTCCGGTATTATTATCCACTGCTTTATAATGAATGCCAAGCAAAGCAAAAGTACTGTCATTATTACTGGCGTTTTCCTCCGGAAAACCTTCTTCTACAGCTTCCTCCAATATTACCTCTGCGCTGTCATGCATCTGTAGCTTCTCACCCCACAAAAACAGAAGGGAGAAGAAACATAAAAACAGGACACCGTTTATTATTAGCAGCTTCAGATAATGAAGGGAAATTCGAAAAGCGATAGAAAAACGAAAATTTCCCAGCCAGACTTCCCGCTTCTTTCGGAAAGGAAGTACAATCCTTATAAGGAACTGCCTTAAGGATTCTTTAAAATTAACCTTCATCTTTAATAATGTAACCTACCCCTCTCACTGTGTTGATAAGGCGTATACCATACTTATCATCAATTTTCTGTCTCAGGTAGCGGATATATACATCTACTACATTGGTATCTCCCAGGTATTCATAATCCCAAACATTATTCAATAACTGCTCTCTGGTAATGGCAATGTTCTTATTTCTGATAAGATACTCTAATAATTCATATTCCTTTTTGGTCAGTACCAGCTCATCGTCTCCATAAAAAGCACTGTGGCCGGATAAATTAAGCTTTAGTTTTCCAATCTTGAGTATATCCTGTTTGGGCTGTACCTGCTTTGTATGGCGATTTAAGGCTACTCTTATTCTAGCCAGGAGTTCCTCAATGGCAAATGGCTTCGTCATATAGTCATCAGCCCCTATATCAAGCCCTGCTACCTTATCTGTAACATCATCCTTGGCAGTAAGCATTATAACCGGAACATCTGATTCCATACGAATTCTTCTGCACACCTCAATACCGCTGATACCAGGAAGCATTATATCCAGCAGTACCAGGCTTACCTCCTTTTGAAGAGCCTTCTCAAGACCTGTCCTGCCATCAGCAGCAATCTCTACCTCATAACCTTCATATTTTAATTCAAGCTCAACAAAGCGGGCTATTTTACTTTCATCTTCAACTATCAATATTTTAGGCATATACTACCCTCCTGTATATTATTCCATCTAAACTCATTCTATCTGCAAAAATAGCTATTTGCAATAACTTAATATTAAAATTCTATTAGAATTGAATACTTACAAGTATTAATATACAACAGAAGAAATAGGAATATAACTACTTATAAGGAACTAATGATTAGACTTTCCAGACATAAAGAAGGACATCCATAATTTATACATTATCATGGATGCCCTGCTATTGATACTAAACTATTATTTCAAATATACAATCTCTCACTCACATACTATTCTAATAATTGGCAGCAACTGAATATGCTTGCTTGAAACCAAAGAACATTTTCTTTCCAGACAATGGCCCAGTAGATCGACCTATTTCCACTTCAGTATTACTTAATTATTATCTGTATATTCATGCTTTCTTTCTATCATTACAAGACTGATTTAACAGCTGCAACTACATTTTCGGTTGTAAAACCAAACTTCTTAAATAACAAGCCTGCTGGTGCAGAAGCACCAAAGCCTTTCATTGTAACAGTAGTACCGTCAAGACCTACATATTTACCCCAGCCAAAATCAATTGCTGCTTCAACGGCAACTCTTGCTCTGACATTCTTAGGCAGTATACTATCCTTATATTCCTTGCTCTGCTCTTCAAAAAGGTCAATTGAAGGAACACTTACAACTCTTACGTCAATTCCTTCTTTTTTCAGCTCTTCCTTCGCATTGATACTGATCTCAACTTCGGAACCACTTGCCATAATAATAGCATCCGGTACTTCCTTCTCAGAAGGAGCAATGATATAAGCACCCTTTAAGGCATCTTTACTGGAACCTTTATACTGCGGCAGGTTCTGACGTGTCAGCACAAGGGCAGTAGGGGTTTTCTTTGAGGTAACTGCATAATACCATCCAGCTATTGTCTCTGTAGCATCTGCCGGTCTGAAAACAGTAAAGTTAGGCATAGCACGAAGCATTGCAAGCTGTTCGATAGGTTCATGTGTAGGTCCGTCTTCTCCAACACCAATACTGTCATGTGTAAGTACGAAAGTTAATGGAAGTCCCATTAAAGAAGAAAGCCTAGCCATAGGTTTTACATAATCGCTGAATACAAAGAATGTTGATACATAAGCCTTTAAACCGCCATGAAGTGCAAGACCGTTACCGATAGCTGCCATTGCAAGCTCTCTAACTCCAAAATGCAGGTTCCGTCCGGAATAATCCTCACTGGAGAAATCTCCTGCATCCTTCATATATGTCTTAGTAGAAGGAGCTAAATCTGCAGAACCTCCAATAAAACCAGGTATAATATCTTTCAAGCGGTTAATAACCATACCAGATAAGTTTCTGGTAGCATCCGGCTTATCAGGATATGACCAGAACTCCTCATTCTCTAAAAGCTCCTCAGCAATAGCCTCATTGTGGTACTTATCCCAGAGTTCTTTTAATTCAGGGTAAGCTTTCGCATAACTGCTAAAAAGTTCGTTCCAGTCAGCCTCTGCTTTTTCACTCTTTTTATTAACTTCCTCTATGTGCTTATATACTTCTGCAGGAACGTGGAAATCCTTATCTGCAGGGAATCCTAATTTTTCTTTTAATGCCTTGACATTATCTGCTCCAAGAGGTTCACCATGAGCACTAGCCATTCCTTCTCTGGGAGAACCATAACCAATCTTGGTCTTAACTGTGATTAAGGTGGGTCTGGTAGTATCCGCCTTAGCTGCTGTAATAGCCGCACCTATCTCTTCAAGATTATTACCATCTTCTACAACCAGTGTCTGGAAACCAAATGCTTCAAATCTCTTAGACACATCTTCTCTAAATGCTATATCCGTGTCACCCTCTATCGATATCTTATTAGAATCATAAAGAACAATTAACTTGCTCAGACCTAATGTTCCTGCTAAGGACATGGACTCATAGGAGATACCTTCCATCATACAGCCGTCGCCGCCTAAAACATAAGTATAGTGGTCAACTATCGGATAGTTTTCTTTATTAAATTTAGCTGACAGATGAGCTTCAGCCATTGCCATACCAACTGCCATTGCCATACCAGCGCCAAGAGGTCCTGTAGTAGCCTCTATACCAACAGTATGACCATATTCAGGATGGCCCGGTGTAAGGGAATCCAACTGTCTGAAGGATGCCAGATCTTCAACAGATAAACCGCCATATCCGAATAAATGGAGCAGAGAGTAAAGAAGTGCAGAACCATGTCCACCTGACAGGACAAAACGGTCCCTGTTTGTCCACTTAGGGTTCTTGGGATTGTGATTCATGTGATTCGCCCATACCTCATATGCCATAGCTGCTGCGCCAAGTGGCAGACCAGGATGTCCTGAATTTGCTTTCTGTACTGCATCCGCTGCTAATACGCGCAGTGAATTAACTGACAATGTATCAATATTACTCATTTTTGTCCTCCTAAATCCTTGTTAATCTCCAAAACCTATTTATCTTTTTGGAAATTTTATTATATTCAAAAGACTATTATTTAGTCCCTATTGAATTACCTCTTGATCTTTTTTATTCACCAAAAACTGCTCTATAATCCTTCTGAAACTTTTCAATTCCCTGATCTGTTAAGGGATGCTTTGTACACTGCTCAATAACACTGTAAGGTACTGTAGCTATGTGTGCACCAGCCAGTGCGCAATCAGTAACATGAATAGGGTTTCTGACGCTGGCAGCAATAATTTCTGACTGAAGATTATAGATTTCAAATATATCTGCGATAATTCTTATCAAATCAATACCAGGTGATGAAATATCATCCAAACGTCCCAGAAAAGGTGATACATATGTTGCACCCGCTCTGGCTGCCAGTAATGCCTGGTTTGCAGTAAAAATAAGAGTTACGTTTGTTTTGATTCCTTCGGAAGAAAGAACCTTTGTAGCTTTAAGACCTTCCACAGTCATTGGTATCTTAACAACCATGTTAGGATGAATCTTTGCAATCTCTCTGCCTTCTGCTATCATTCCTTCTGCATCTACAGTAGTAGCCTTTACTTCTCCGCTAATTGGTCCGTCTACGATTGCAGTAATTTCTTTAATAACCTCTACGAAATCTCTTCCTTCTTTTGCAATGAGTGATGGATTGGTAGTTACTCCACAAATTACACCCATTTCATTTGCTTTCTTAATGTCCTCAACATTCGCTGTGTCAATAAAAAATTTCATAAGACAATCCTCCGTTCAGTTTACCATTATAGGTATGTACTGATTTACTAAATTATTTTAGATACTTGTAAACAAATTAACTTAAACCGTTCTAAATCCAATCACATAGATAAATATACTATAATATAAGCAGTAATGCAATAGTTTAATGACAAAACTTTATCTGGATTTAAAAAACACAAATTTTCTTTGAGAAATATCTAAATTATTTTATATTTTATTGTCTTTTTCATATAAATATTTCATTGAGCTTCATAAAGCGATGTATATCTATTAAATAATTTATAAATAGAATTCTATATTACTATATAAAATAAAGGAATTTAGAATATGTTAAAACTCCTTAAATACTGTTTGGGATATTCATAAGGTATTCTCTTTTCTCTTGCAGTATTTAAAACCCAATAAGGATTTCTTAACAACTCTCTTCCAATAGCGATCAAATCTGCTCTTTTATTTGCTATAATCTCTTCTGCAATATCTGGAGTATTAATTAACCCGACAGCAATTACAGGAACCATACAACTTTCCCTTAGATATCTGGCGGCCTCTACCTGATAACCTGGATAGGAGTCTATCTCAGCATGTGCAACACCACCTGAACTAACATGTAAGATATCAAACAATGATTTAAAATCTTTCAGGATATCACTCATAAATTCTGGTGTCATTCCTCCTTGAAGGTAATCATCAGCTGAAACTCTTACGATAATGGGTTTTTCTTTAGGCCAGACCTCTTTTACTGCTTCCAGTATTTCCTTAAGAAAACGTCCATTATTAGCAGCATTACCGTTATATTCGTCCTTACGCTTATTCGATATAGGGGATAAAAACTCACTTATGAGATAACCATGTGCTCCATGTATTTCTATAGCATCGAATCCTGCTTTATCAGCTCTTATAGCAGCCATTCTGAAGTCTCTGACAACCGCTTTGATTTCAGATAATGTTAATTCATGAGGAATCTGGCTCTTATCATCAAAAGCTATGGCACTAGGAGCTACGATTCTTTCATTAGGGGCTGTACACTTACGTCCGGCATGTCCTAACTGAATTGCCATTTTACTCCCCTGCTCATGGCATACCTTAACAATCTGCTTTAGACCAGCGATTTGTCCATCTTCCCATAAACCAAGATCTTTCTCTGTAATCCGTCCATTAGGTGAAACTGCAGTAGCCTCCATTATTATTAAACCTACACCTCCTACTGCTCTGGTGACATAGTGAGTAAAATGAAATTCATTGGCATATCCTGTTTCATCGGATGAATACATACACATAGGCGGCATAACTACTTTATTCTTTAACAACAGGTCTTTTATTTTGAATTCTTCGAAGATCTTCATTCTATACCTCCTGCTAGATATTTAAATCACTAAGTACTTTTCGTTTGCATGAATTACACAAATTAAATCCCATCTATTTGAGTGTACTTCAAATTAAAAACTTCTACTCTTTAAAATACCACACTATAATAATTATACACTAAATAAATATAAATTAACATTACTATTTGGCTTATAAGCTATTTTCTCTATACTGTTGCATTATAAGTATCTGAACAGGTCATCAAAAGTAAAATTCAATAAAACGCTATACTTACTTGATTATTAGTTATCATCACGATATAAGGAGTAGATTGTACAGAGCCAAATTTTAAAAATGTTAAAGATGATGAAAACAATCAAACACAAGTATCTGATTGAAACAATAGTTTAGTAAATACAATCATTACTTTAATTATTCATTACAAAAAAAACTTCGATATAACAAAAAATCCACTGTAACATAAATTACAGTGGATTTTATCAACTATTCGTTTATAATTTGTGGATAAGCTTATTATTTATTTAACAAATAACGTTCTTAACTTGTATATAAACCGATTATGAGACATCCGGGATTCGAACCCGGGACACCTTGATTAAAAGTCAAGTGCTCTACCAACTGAGCTAATATCCCAAATTTACTGAATCTAAAAAATCCAATAAAAAATGCCCAGAGCCGGAATCGAACCAGCGACACGAGGATTTTCAGTCCTCTGCTCTACCGACTGAGCTATCTGGGCAAGGCCAACATCATTGACTCAATTTCTTTCGAAAACTGCATGTTTTCGGATTGCGGGGACAGGATTTGAACCTATGACCTTCGGGTTATGAGCCCGACGAGCTTCCAGACTGCTCCACCCCGCGATATTATTTTTTATTATTTTAAAACAAATGGATGGAGAAGGATTCGAACCTTCGAAAGCGTCGCTAACAGATTTACAGTCTGCCCCCTTTGGCCACTCGGGAATCCATCCATATTTTTTTTATAAGTGTTTTCACACTCAAGCCGACGATCGGACTCGAACCGATAACCTGCTGATTACAAGTCAGCTGCTCTGCCAATTGAGCCACGTCGGCATTTTTAGGTAAATGGGACCTATAGGGCTCGAACCTATGACCCTCTGCTTGTAAGGCAGATGCTCTCCCAGCTGAGCTAAGATCCCATATTTATTACCAACGACCCGGAAGGGACTCGAACCCTCGACCTCCGCCGTGACAGGGCGGCGCTCTAACCAACTGAGCCACCGGGCCAATACTTGACATTCACTTACACATTAATTCATCCGATAAAAACCATTTTTAGGTCAAGCCCTCGACCTATTAGTATTAGTCAGCTGCATGTGTTACCACACTTCCACCTCTAACCTATCCACCTGATCGTCTTTCAGGGGTCTTACTGCATTCGCATGGGATATCTTATCTTAAGGGGGGCTTCACGCTTAGATGCCTTCAGCGTTTATCCCGTCCCGACTTGGCTACTCGGCCATGCACTTGGCAGTGCAACCGATACACCAGAGGTCAGTCCAACCCGGTCCTCTCGTACTAAGGTCAGCTCCTTTCAAATATCCTACGCCCGCGCCGGATAGGGACCGAACTGTCTCACGACGTTCTGAACCCAGCTCGCGTACCGCTTTAATGGGCGAACAGCCCAACCCTTGGGACCTAATACAGCCCCAGGATGCGATGAGCCGACATCGAGGTGCCAAACCACTCCGTCGATGTGAACTCTTGGGAGTGATAAGCCTGTTATCCCCAGGGTAGCTTTTATCCGTTGAGCGATGGCAATCCCACTTTATACCACCGGATCACTAAGTCCTACTTTCGTACCTGCTCCACCCGTCGGTGTCGCAGTCAAGCCCTCTTATGCCTTTGCACTCTGCGGATGGTTTCCGTCCATCCTGAGAGGACCTTTGAGCGCCTCCGATACCCTTTCGGAGGCGACCGCCCCAGTCAAACTCCCCACCTGACATTGTCCACTGCCCGGATCACGGGCACATGTTAGAAACCCAGTACTGCAAGGGTGGTATCCCAACAACGGCTCTGCGGCAACCGGAGTCACCGCTTCATAGCCTCCCACCTATCCTGTGCATGCAATACCGAATCCCAGTATCAAGCTAGAGTAAAGCTCCATGGGGTCTTTCCGTCCTGGCGCAGGTAACCAGCATCTTCACTGGTATTTCAATTTCACCGGGTGCATTGTCGAGACAGTGCCCAAATCATTACGCCTTTCGTGCGGGTCGGAACTTACCCGACAAGGAATTTCGCTACCTTAGGACCGTTATAGTTACGGCCGCCGTTTACTGGGGCTTAAGTTCAACGCTTCGGGTTACCCCTAACATCTCCCCTTAACCTTCCAGCACCGGGCAGGCGTCAGCCCATATACTTCACCTTACGGTTTTGCATAGACCTGTGTTTTTGCTAAACAGTTGCTTGGGCCAATTCTCTGCGGCCTGTATTTCTACAGGCACCCCTTCTCCCGAAGTTACGGGGTCATTTTGCCGAGTTCCTTAACAATGCTTCTCCCGTCGGCCTTAGGATTCTCTCCTCATCCACCTGTGTCGGTTTACGGTACGGGCTTATAAAAAACAATAGCGGCTTTTCTTGGCAGTGCCTCCATCAGCTTCCCTACTTATATTTCGGTCCACATCACGTCTTCCCATTATGGAACGGATTTTCCTGCTCCACTGGTACCTCGCTTGTACCGGGTATTCCTCACCCGGCTCTGACTTTGTCTCTGCGTCCCCACAGTTCTGTTTTTATAAGGTACAGGAATTTCAACCTGTTGTCCATCGACTACGTCTTTCGACCTCGCCTTAGGTCCCGACTTACCCAGAGCAGATCAGCTTTACTCTGGAAACCTTAGATATTCGGCCTGAAAGATTCTCACTTTCATCTCGCTACTCATTCCGGCATTCTCTCTTCTTATCCCTCCACGACTCCTTACGGTATCGCTTCGTCGGTATTAAGAATGCTCCTCTACCACAGTAGTATTCACTACTATCCACAGCTTCGGTGTCGTGTTTTAGCCCCGGACATTTTCGGCGCAGGACCTCTCGACTAGTGAGCTATTACGCACTCTTTTAATGTGTGGCTGCTTCTAAGCCAACATCCTAGTTGTTTTCGAAATCCCACATCCTTTTCCACTTAACACGCACTTTGGGACCTTAGCTGGTGGTCTGGGCTTTTTCCCTTTTGACTACCCAACTTATCTCGTGTAGTCTGACTCCTGGTCATCATCTATATGGCATTCGGAGTTTGATAATCTTCGGTAAGCTTTGACGCCCCCTAGGATATTCAGTGCTCTACCTCCATTAGACTAAACCAAGGCTAGCCCTAAAGCTATTTCGAGGAGAACCAGCTATCTCCGGGTTCGATTGGAATTTCTCCCCTACCCACACCTCATCACCACCCTTTTCAACGGATGTGTGTTCGGTCCTCCACCGCCTTTTACGGCAGCTTCAACCTGGACATGGGTAGATCACCCGGTTTCGGGTCTACTTTTACTGACTTATTCGCCCTATTCAGACTTGGTTTCCCTTCGGCTCCGAGTCTTAAACTCTTAACCTTGCCAGTAAACGTAACTCGCCGGACCGTTCTACAAAAAGTACGCGGTTCACCTGTAAATAGGTGTTCCACAGCTTGTAAACACAGGGTTTCAGGTTCTCTTTCACTCCCCTCCCGGGGTTCTTTTCACCTTTCCTTCACAGTACTATGCACTATCGGTCACTAAGTAGTATTTAGCCTTGGGGGGTGGTCCCCCCTAATTCCCACAAGGTTTCTCGTGTCTCGTGGTACTTCGGATCCCGCTCGCTGACTTCCGGTTTCGCATACGAGGCTTTCACTCTCTTTGGCTGGCTTTCCCAAAACCATTCTGCTACCTTTCATCTCACTTGTTGCGGTCCATAACCCCAGAAGATAAATCTTCTGGTTTAGGCTCTTTCCATTTCGCTCGCCACTACTCTGGAAATCGAGTTTTCTTTCTCTTCCTCCGGGTACTTAGATGTTTCAGTTCCCCGGGTTCCCTCTATTAAGCTATGTATTCACTTAATAGTAACGGAGGTTTGCTCCGTCAGGTTTCCCCATTCAGAAATCTGCGGGTCAAAGGATATTTGCTCCTCACCGCAGCTTATCGCAGCTTATCACGTCTTTCATCGGCTCTTAGTGCCAAGGCATCCACCCTGCGCTCTTATTAGCTTGACCTATGATTTCTGTTCTAAGAACACAAATCTCGCCTGTCTA
>NZ_CP136910.1:3600000-3780000 GCF_033100115.1 Anaerocolumna sp. AGMB13020
CGGAATATAAGAATCAAGGTATCTTAAAAACTGGATACATGACACGATTTTCACTTACTACTGTTGGTAGTATGGCAGAGAATGATGATTATGTACGGATAAGGCCGAAGTTTTACTTTGTAGATAAGAATGGTAACAATCGTCAGGAAGTTGATATTTACTACTCTGAAACATTTGGTGGTAAGCAAAATGTCATGGTTAAGATGGGTGGAAATATTGACCTTCAAAATGATAAGTCGATTAAGACCGGAGACCCTTACCTGGGTATTCCTGAAAGTGAACTTGAGAAGACAGCTTTTTTTGAGGGAGTAACCATACAAAAACTCAAGGCGCAGCAAAAAAAGGTATATAATTTCATGAATATCATGTTACCATCCAGTCTTAGGATGTATGTTGGTACCCTCGCTCAGATTCCATCCGGCGTGACGGCGAAACAAGTAGCAACCAGTGTACAGAAATGGTACGGAGAATATTATCTGCCTGCAGAAGTACATATTGTACCTAAAGGCTTTGATGTGACCGCTTATGCTGTGAATAACGGCGGTTTAAATTACAAGGAATCCTTTTGGTTGAAAGATGGCTATATCATCGTGAATTTTGACATCACAACAGTAAAGGAAGGCATACTAAATCTAAGCTATATAAATGAAAAGAACAGCACTAACGGCTATTGCAACATGTGGAAGAGAGAAGGATATCAGTATCAGAAGACCAGTTACGGTGATATAACCTTTCAATTTCAGGATGGCGACTACATCATCTACTATTCTAATAAGAATGTTAATGGAGATTGGACCTCAAGAGGTACCCATTAATCTGTCTTGTCTATCGAAAACTTTTCTGTTATACTATAAAATGGCTCATAATGGATAAAATATCCATGAGTTAATTTTGTCTTCACAACTCGGATTAAAATCAAAAGTATAAAGAACCGTGAAAGGGCTAAAATTAAATAAGAATATACAGTAATATAATAAATGTATATCCGGGCCATAGCAATTGTTAAAGTTAAGTATAAGGTTTAGCTTTGAGATTCGTTTAAAAATACCTACAGAAAAGGCGATACAATATGGAAATGCATGTTTATAAAAATAAGTTTACCCATTATATACTTATTATAGTAGGAACAATTTTAATGGCAGTGTCTGTGAACCTGGTATATGAACCCATGGAAATGGTAACAGGTGGCTTATCCGGTCTGGCTATTGTTATAAAGAAGCTGACTGGTTTAGTTATTGAGGATGGTATACCTATCTGGATTACCAACCTGGCGTTGAACGTACCTTTATTTATTGCAGCGATACTGGTTCGAGGTAAGACGTTTGTTAAACATGCTTTTTTAGCGGAGATCAGTTTCACCTTAGCCCTTGCCCTTGTACCTTCGGGTATTAATTTTCTGGGGGACGACTACCTGCTGGCAGCGGTTTTTGGCGGAGTA
The DNA here is from genome assembly GCF_033100115.1 of Anaerocolumna sp. AGMB13020. Classification (NCBI taxonomy): domain Bacteria; kingdom Bacillati; phylum Bacillota; class Clostridia; order Lachnospirales; family Lachnospiraceae; genus Anaerocolumna; species Anaerocolumna sp. AGMB13020. Next base: position 3,601,439 of record NZ_CP136910.1, read on the forward strand.
ATCGGCGGTGTAGGAATAGGTCTTGTATTTGCTGCCAATGCTTCTACTGGTGGTACGGACATGTTAGCTATGATAATTCATAAATTTATTCCTTATCATACCGTTCCAAGAATTCTTATTGTAATAGATGCAGTTGTAGTCACTATCGGTATTATAAGCTTTGGTATTACGAAGGCGCTTTACGCAATCATTGCAGTATACATTACTGCAAAAATATCTGACAGCATTCTGGAAGGCCTTAAGTTTGCCAAAATGGCATATATCATATCAGAACATTATGAAAAAATCGCTGAGCGTATTATAGCTGACCTGGACAGAGGGGTTACCGGTATTTCTGCTACGGGTATGTACTCTAATAAGGAAAAGAAAATGCTGTTTTGTGTAGTTTCCAAGAAGGAAATTGTTGAATTAAAAGAACTGGTTGCGGAAGTTGACCCCAGAGCTTTCATCATTGTGAGTGATGCCAGAGAGGTTATGGGCGAGGGTTTTAGAGAATATAGACAGTAAAATTAACGGGCAGTCAACAAAATATCGGTAAAAGTACTTATTTTTAAGTTGAATATACAAAGTACACAAAATGGTAAAAATTAATTTGTGGAATTGGGATATGGCTTTCATTGTGCTAATAGTGTATAGTTAGACATATAGTAATAGTACAAGACAGAGCACATGATGGCATTAAAATTTAGGGAGGAAATTATAAAATGGCAAGTTTATCTTTAAAGAACATCAACAAAACATACCCCAACGGTTTTGTAGCTGTTAAAGATTTTAATCTTGAAATCGCTGACAAAGAATTCATCATCTTCGTAGGACCCTCAGGTTGTGGAAAGTCCACAACATTACGTATGATCGCAGGTCTGGAGGAAATCACAGGCGGTGAGTTATGGATTGCCGATAAGTTAGTAAATGATGTAGAACCCAAAGACAGAGATATTGCGATGGTTTTCCAGAACTACGCTTTATATCCTCATATGTCTGTTTATGATAATATGGCATTTGGTCTTAAGTTAAGAAAAACTCCGAAAGACCAGATTGAGAAATTAGTACGTGAAGCAGCTAAGATCCTTGATATTGAGCACTTATTAGACCGTAAGCCTAAGGCTTTATCCGGTGGACAGAGACAGCGTGTTGCCATGGGTCGTGCTATCGTTCGTAATCCTAAAGTATTCCTTATGGATGAGCCTTTATCCAACTTGGATGCTAAACTAAGAGTACAGATGCGTATTGAGATCTCCAAGTTACATCAGAGACTTCAGACAACAATTATCTACGTAACACATGATCAGACAGAGGCTATGACACTTGGAACAAGAATCGTTGTTATGAAAGACGGTGTTGTTCAGCAGGTAGATTCTCCTCAGAACCTGTACAACATGCCTAACAATTTATTCGTAGCAACCTTTATTGGTTCACCTCAGATGAACGTAATCGAAGCTACTGCAGTAAAAGATGGCAGCACAGTTTCCTTAAAGTTTGGTTCACACTCCATCAAATTACCTGAAGCTAAAGGCAAAAAGGTTCTTGAAGGTGGTTATGAGAACAAGACTGTTATCTTAGGAATTCGTCCTGAAGATGTAAAAGATGAAGAAATGTTCATCAGCAGCTCACCTGATAGTGTTGTTAATGCAACTGTAAGAGTATACGAGTTATTAGGTGCTGAAGTTTACCTGTATTTCTCAGTAGATCAGTTCGATGTAACTGCAAGAGTTAATCCTCGTACAACTGCTAGACCTGGCGATACAATTAAGGTAGCATTTGACTTAACAAAGATTCATGTATTTGATAAAGATACAGAGCAGGTTATTACACACTAATCATTCTATTATACAGGATGGTAAGAGTACACTAATCGCTGTTAAAAACAAATATAATTTATTATTAATTAATAGAAGCAGAGAACTCGTATGGGTTCTCTGTTTTTGGCTTATACAAAGAAATTATAGGGGATACACAGAATCTGTTTGGTTGATTGCTTTAGCCAATAAAATCTATAGTATATAGTGGCAAGACCAAGCGCAGGCCTTACCTTATTGGCTCCTGCATTTAGCTTCTGGTTAACCTAGTTTATGTATGAACTCAGTAGCTTATGAATGGATGTTATGCATAGAAGAATATATAAAGTTTATCTGAGGAAATAAGATATCAAGTGATACCCACGTAAAAAGATTTATACTGATAATTAATTGATAAAGCTAATTATTTGTACGAGCTTGAAATGTAAAGGAAACAACTTAAAATAGTTTTTTATTACTAATAGCATAATTAATAACACTCGATAAAAGTTTAGTAAATAAACTATATTGAAAACGAGAGGAATTAACAGTATTGTACGAATAATATTATTAAATTTGTGTAAATTTAGTTTACTTTCTACGAAAACAATGCTAAAATAAGGGTTATAAATTTTTGGTTTTAAGAACGAATAGAAAAAGGAGTGACAATATGATATCGAATCAAATTCTGCAGAGCACTATTGAAGGCCTAAAAGGTATTACCAGAATAGATCTCTGTGTAATGGATACAGAAGGGAAGACTCTGGCAACCACTATAAATAATGCAGATGACTATGAAAATGCAGTTCTGAATTTTGTGGAATCCCCTGCCGACAGCCAGGTGCTTCAGGGCTATCAGTTCTTTAAGGTGTTTGATGAGCACCAGTTGGAATACGTAATATTAGCAAAAGGTGACAGTGATGATGTCTATATGGTAGGTAAGATTGCTTCTTTCCAGATACAGAACCTGTTAGTTGCTTATAAGGAGAGATATGATAAGGACAACTTTATTAAGAACCTTCTCCTTGACAACCTTCTGTTAGTAGATATCTACAACAGAGCTAAGAAACTTCATATTGAGACGGATGTCAGAAGAGTAGTCTTTATTATTGAGACAAAGAACGAGAAAGACATCAATGCTCTTGAAACCGTCAGAGGACTTTTCTCAGGAAAGACTAAGGATTTTATAACTGCAGTTGATGAGAAGAACATTATCCTTGTAAAAGAGTTAAAGCCCAACGAAACTTATGATGATATGAACAAGACAGCTAAGATAATTCTGGACATGCTTAACACAGAAGCAATGACCAAGGTTCATGTGGCTTTTGGTACCATTGTAAATGAGATTAAGGATGTTTCAAGATCTTATAAAGAAGCTAAGATGGCGTTGGACGTAGGGAAAATTTTCTACAGTGACAGAAATGTTATGGCTTACAGTAATTTAGGTATCGGACGACTTATCTACCAGCTTCCCATGCCTTTATGCAAGATGTTCATAAAAGAAATCTTTGACGGAAAATCTCCTGATGAATTTGATGAGGAAACCTTAACTACCATCAACAAATTCTTTGAGAATAATCTGAACGTATCAGAGACTTCCAGACAGTTATATATTCATAGAAATACTCTGGTTTACCGTCTGGATAAGCTTCAGAAGAGCACCAATCTGGACTTAAGGGTTTTTGAAGATGCAATCACCTTCAAAATTGCTTTAATGGTCGTTAAGTATATGAAGTACATGGAAACACTGGAATACTAGAGAAAAGCTGGAGATATTATAGTGTTTAGTAAGAGGGTAAGGCTTTCTCTTTGAGAGCCCCCCTCTATTCTTTTACGCAGGATTCGTGGAATATTGTTATATAAATTAAAATAGAAGCATTTAAATACAAAGAGGATGAGGAGTTCACCAGGTTTTAGAAAGGTGTTGGGAATGAATAACAATAGAGATAAGAGTTTGGAAGAAGCAGATGCTCCGGTTATAGTTTTTGACAAAGTATCAAAGTCCTATCAAAAGGGGACACCGGCTATTAATAATATCAGCTTTCAGATCACAAAAGGAGAGTTCGTATTTATAGTTGGCAGCAGCGGTTCGGGAAAATCAACACTGATAAAATTGATTTTGAAGGAAATTGAACCCACCAGCGGGAAAATATATGTCAATTTCAAAGATTTGACAAGAATGAGACACAGACAGGTTGCAAAATACAGAAGAGGAATCGGAGTTGTTTTTCAGAATTTTCGATTGTTAAAAGATCGAAACGTTTATGAAAATGTTGCCTTTGCCCAGCGGGTAATTGAGGTGTCTGCAAGTACTATCAGAAGACAGGTTCCCCTTATGCTATCGCTTATGGGACTTTTAGAGAAGCAGAAATCCCTGCCCACAGAGCTTTCCGGTGGTGAACAGCAAAGAGTTGCCTTAGCCAGAGCCCTTGTGAATAATCCGGTCATCTTACTGGCAGACGAACCTACCGGTAATCTGGACCCTAAAAATTCCTGGGAAATCATGCGTTTGCTGGAGGATATTAACAAAAGGGGTACAACCGTAGTTGTAGTTACACATAACAAGGAAATTGTAGACAAAATGCAAAAGAGAGTGATTACTATGAGTAAAGGCATATTAATCAGCGATGAGCAAAGAGGTGGATATTCCCATGCGTATTAGTACGATAATTTACAGCATGAAACAGGGTTTTAAGAATATCCGCAGAAACAGGATGTTCTCCGCCGCTTCCGTAGGAACGATTGGAGCCTGCTTGTTTCTTTTTGGTATCTTTTACTTTGTGGTTGCTAATTTTCAATTTATGGTTAAGACCGCTGAGACCTCTGTGGGCGTAACGGTATTTTTTGACAAAGGCATCAGCCAGGAACAGATCGATATTATAGGAGATGAGATCAGGACGAGAGCAGAAGTGGCTTCGATCACCTTTGTCTCTGCAGAGGAAACCTGGAATAACTATAAAGAAAAATTTCTGAATAAAGAATTGGCAGAGAGCTTTGGGGAAGACAATCCTCTCAAGGATTCTGCATCCTATACGGTAAAACTAAATGATGTATCCATGCAGAAAGATCTGGTATCATTTATCGAAAGGCTGGATGGAGTAAGGCAGGTGAATCACTCGGATACAATTGCGGATACCTTTAAAACCTTTAATGCTTTAGTAGGTTATGTGTCGGGAGCAATTATCATAATACTATTTGGTGTGGCCATATTCCTCATTAATACGACTGTAACAATGGGTATTGCCGTAAGAAGGGAAGAAATTTCAATTATGAAATTAATCGGAGCCAAGGATTCCTTTATCCGGGCACCGTTTATTGTAGAAGGAATTACAATCGGGTTTTTAGGTTCGGTAATTCCGTTGGTATTTCTTTATTTTATGTATAATAGATTGATAGATTACATATCCGGGAAATATAATAATATTTTCAGGACCTTTCAATTTATTGAAGTTAATGGTATATTTAAAACATTGGTTCCCTTAAGCCTTATCTTGGGAGTGGGAATCGGATTCTTTGGCAGCTTTCTTACTGTCAGAAAGCAGCTGCGTTTAAAAGAAGGCAAGTAGACATGCAATGATAAAGGGGAAGAGGTGCGAATGAAGAGGATACAGTTTACAGATCGAAAAGGCCGTCCTGTTGATTTCAAAAAATTGATACATAGAAATTTAAAGCTTGTTCCGGTAGTATTATTGGTTCTGATTTTTGCTACTCAGAATATCCTGAGTTATGCTGGTGAAATTGATAAAGCGAAACAGAATAAGACAGCCCTTGAACGAAAAAAGGAAGAAACTGAATCGAAAATTAAGGAATTAGAAAAAGAAAAAGATGATATACTTAAATATATCGAGAAATTAGATTTGGAGCTGAATGATCTTACCGAGGAAGTTGATAAACTCAATAAGAAGATAAAGACAGCTGAAAGCGATTTGAAAATTATTGAAGAAGATTTGGTAAAAGCGAAAGAGAAAGAAAAAGACCAGTACTCTGTTATGAAGAGCCGTATTAAATATATGTATGAGAATGGCGATACAGGTATTCTTGAGATACTCCTGCAGTCAGAGGATTTTTCCGACATGCTGAATCAAATGGAATATAAGGAGAAAATCACAGAGTATGATAACGGACTTTTGGAAGGTTATAAGAAACTAAAAGAAGAAGTAACAAAAAAAGAAGCCGAGCAGAAGGTCGTACTGGAGGATTTAAATACCTTAAAGGATGAACTTACCTTTGAACAGGGGACCATCGAGAGATTGCTGAAAGATAAGAATGCAGAAGTTGTCAAGTACCAAAAGAGTATAAATCAGTCAGAGGCACTGTCAGCTGAATATACGCAGAAAATCGCAGATCAGGAAGCGGCTATCGAGCAATTGTTAGAAGCTGAGAGAAAGAGAATCGAAGAAGCAGAGCGCAGAAGGAAAGAAGAGGAAGAGCGTAAAAGAAAAGAAGAGGAAGAGCGAAGAAAGCAGGAAGAAGCCAAGAATCAAAACTCCTCTGATGCAGACAATAATTCTACGGACAACAATTCCTCCTCCGGTGACGGCGATTCTTCGCAAACTACAGTAAACGGCTTTAAGTGGCCTGTTCCTTCAAGCAGCAGGATAACCTCTGGATTTGGTTACCGTGACCAGCCTACGGAAGGTGCCAGTACATACCACAAAGGAATTGATATTGGCGCTCCCACCGGTACAACGATTGTTGCGGCAGCAGGAGGAAGTGTAGTAACAGCCTCTTATAGTGTTTCTGGTGGTAATTACATTATGATTTATCATGGTAACAGTACCTACACGATTTATATGCATTGTTCCAAGCTTTTGGTATCGGTAGGCGATGAAGTGAGCCAGGGACAGTCAATTGCCCTCGTAGGTTCAACAGGAATATCCACTGGGCCCCATCTCCACTTTGCAGTTACTGTAAACGGTGAATATAAGAATCCCTTGAACTACGTCAGTTACTAACGAGATTATGAAATCAATAAATTACCCTTGCGATAGACAGATATGTTTAGACAATAAAATTAGGGGCAGCCATAGTACCGACTGACCCGGAAAAGAGGTAAAAGCAATGAAGAATAAATTTCTGAACGGATTTTTATCCGGGTTAGCTGCAACTTTTGTTATCGTAGCAATTGTTGTAACGGTCTTTGCCAATAAGATAAACGAGAACCTGTTGAGGGAAAATGATACGGTTAAAACAGAGAATACCAGTGCTTCAGCAGCAGCGCAGGTAACAGATCAGGATATCCTTAAGAAAATTGATAAACTGGAAGGCCTGATAGATAAGTATTATATGGAAAAGGTAGATAAGAATACCATGGCAGAAGGTATTTATAAAGGGCTTCTGCAAAGTCTTGATGATCCTTATTCCGTATATTATACCAAAGAGGAATACACTGCTTTAATGGAATCCTCCAGCGGTGTGTATTATGGTATCGGTGCAACAGTTTCCTCCGATGTTAAGACGGGTGTACTCTCTATCGTGAAACCTTTTGTGGGTGGTCCGGCCTATGAAGCAGGTCTTCTGCCAGGAGATGTGCTTTATAAAGTCAATGAAGAAGAAGTAACAGGAAAAGATATAACAGAAGTAGTCGGTAAAATCAAAGGAGAAGAAGGTACCACGGTTAATGTTACCATTGTCAGAGAAGGTGAAGCTGATCCGATTGAATTTACAATAACCAGACGTAAAGTAGAAGTGCCTACCATAGAGTATGAAATGCTTGCTAATAAGATCGGATATATTTCTATCTCTGAATTTGATGAGGTTACAGCAGAACAGTTCCGCCAGGCACTTGCAGACCTTGAGAAACAGGGACAGAAAGGTCTTGTAATAGATATCAGAAATAATCCGGGCGGATTACTTGATACCGTGGTAGATATGTTGGACCGTATGCTCCCCAGTGGAATGATCGTATATACAGAAGACAAATACGGCAACCGTGATGAATACAAATCCGACAGCAAAGAAGAGTTCAAGAAACCTTTGGCTGTGCTGATTAACGGAAACAGCGCAAGTGCTTCTGAAATCTTTGCCGGTGCCATCCAGGATTATGAAAAGGGAACGATCGTCGGAACCACAAGCTTTGGAAAAGGTATTGTTCAGTCCATCCTTCCTTTAACCGATGGGACAGCAATTAAAGTTACCGTATCCAAATATTATACACCTAAGGGTAGAAACATCCATAAGATTGGTATTTCTCCTGATGTAACCGTTGAACTTGATGATGCACTTCGCCAGAAAGTCGTAATTGAGAAGAAGGAAGATAACCAGCTTCAGAAGGCTATCAGTATTCTGAACAAAGAAATCAAAGCAAAAAAATAAGTAAAGCAAAAAAATGAGTAAGAAAATAAACAAAGCAAAAATAAACAAAGCAAAAAAAATAAAGCAAAAAATAAATAAAGCAAAAAATTAGTAAGATAAAAAAGTAAGATAAAAATAAGTATAACAAAATAAATAAACAAAAATAAGTAAGACGAAGTGGAAGGTATAATTGCCGAAAATAATTGCCAGAGACACTTTTATCAGCTCGAATTTGAAGCAATATCCTTAAATAATCGTATATTAAACAGCCAGCTTATAATCGGAGATTATTGTAAAATGTGACAAGAAAACCGATAACAGCTGGCTGTTTTTCTCTATGCAAATACAGAACAAACATTCGAAAAATCATTGCATTCAATTTACAGTTATGATATAATGACATGAAATTGATAGCAGGTAAATATTCGGGTTATTCTGAATTCCGGTTTAGAAAGGAATATCAGAAACCCATACTTATAAAGACGAAAGTTAACGAGGAAAGAGGCAGCGTCCTGCAAGTGTCGTAACCCTCCATGAATTCAGGTGGTCGTAAGAAAGCAGTGCGCTATAGAAAGGATAGTAAAATGAGTGAATTTAAGCTTGTTTCGGAATATTCTCCTACTGGGGATCAGCCAGAGGCAATAAAGCAGCTTTTGCAAGGTTTTCGGGAAGGAAACCAGTTTGAGACTCTCCTTGGCGTGACCGGTTCCGGAAAGACTTTTACCATGGCCAATGTTATTCAGGAGCTTAACCGGCCAACTCTGGTAATTGCACATAATAAGACCCTGGCAGCGCAGCTTTATGGTGAATTTAAAGAGTTTTTTCCTGAGAATTCCGTAGAGTACTTTGTCAGTTATTATGATTACTATCAGCCGGAAGCTTATGTGCCTTCAACAGATACCTATATAGAGAAGGATTCAGCTATTAATGATGAGATTGATAAGCTAAGGCATTCAGCCACAGCGGCCTTATCGGAACGAAGAGATGTAATCATTGTAGCCAGTGTTTCCTGTATCTATGGTTTAGGAGATCCCATTGATTATCAGGAGATGGTAATTTCCTTACGCCCCGGTATGGTAAGGGAGAGGGATGAGATATTAAGAAAGCTGGTAGATCTTCAATATACCAGAAACAATATGGATTTCAAGCGTGGCACCTTCCGTGTTAACGGAGATGTGGTAGAGATATTCCCTGTTACTTCCGATGACAGGGCTGTCCGCGTGGAATTCTTTGGTGACGAGATTGACCGGATAACAGAGATTGATGTACTTACGGGAGAGATAAAATGTACCTTGGAACACATGGCAATCTTTCCGGCCTCCCATTATGTAGTATCACAGGAAAAACTAGAGGGTGCCATTAACACCATACAGGAAGAATTAGATGAAAGAGTGCTATATTTTAAGAGTGAAGACAAGCTTCTGGAAGCGCAGAGAATTGCTGAGAGAACGAACTTTGATATAGAGATGCTTCGGGAGACCGGCTTCTGTTCCGGTATTGAGAATTACTCCAGACATCTTTCAGGACTGGAGCCGGGAAGTACCCCTCATACCCTGATAGATTATTTTCCTGATGACTTCTTAATTATCGTGGATGAGTCCCATATTACCATACCACAGATAAGAGGTATGTATGCAGGTGACCAGGCCAGAAAGAGCACTTTGGTTAATTTTGGTTTCCGTCTGCCGTCTGCTAAGGACAACAGACCTTTGAATTTTGAAGAGTTCGAAAGTAAGATTAATCAGATGATGTTTGTATCAGCTACTCCGTCTGTTTACGAAAAGGAACACGAATTATTACGTACGGAACAGATTATCAGACCTACCGGTCTTTTGGATCCGGAGGTTATGGTCAGACCGGTTAATGGTCAGATTGATGACCTGATTGGCGAAGTAAATAAAGAGGTTGCTAATAAGAATAAGATCTTAGTTACCACACTGACCAAGAGGATGGCAGAAGATCTGACGGCTTATATGAGAGAAGTCGGAATCCGCGTGAAGTATCTCCATTCCGATATCGATACCCTGGAAAGATCCGAGATTATTCGTGATATGCGTATGGACGTATTCGATGTATTGGTGGGTATTAACTTGCTCCGAGAAGGTCTTGACATTCCGGAAATCACTCTGGTAGCTATCTTAGACGCTGATAAGGAAGGTTTCCTGCGTTCGGAGACTTCACTTATCCAGACCATCGGACGTGCAGCCCGTAACTCCGAAGGACGAGTTATCATGTATGCGGATAAGATAACAGATTCCATGAATAAAGCGATATCAGAAACCAACCGAAGAAGAGCAATCCAGCAGAAATACAATGAAGAGCATGGTATTACACCTACCACCATTCAGAAGAAGGTACGAGAGCTAATACGAATTTCGAAAAAGGCCGATAAGAATTTTTATAAGATGGATAAGGATCCGGAATCCATGTCCCGCAAAGAGCTGGAGGCAGTTGTCAAGAAAGTTACCAAGGATATGCAGACAGCAGCTGCAGAGCTGAATTTCGAACTTGCAGCAGAGTTAAGAGATCATCTGATGGAATTAAAGAAGCAGCTGCATGATATGGAAGATTAGAGTATTGGTACTGTATTTGAATGATAATAGATAACTATTTGTATCTGATATTTTTATCTGATATTTGTAACTAATATTTGTTCCTGATATTTGTACGGTAACAAACAAGAGGATGAGCCATTGTTTATACAGCTTTCCGCTTCAAATCCCAGGCAAGCTGTGCCTATCCTGACAATAAAGCATTTATCGGCATTAGCATAAATTACGGATGCTGTATAAATAAGGAGAGTTTGTACAAGCGGTTAATAGAAGTATGGGAAGTGGATACACAACTTATTCCAAGCATAGGTCCCAAGACAGAGACAGCAGATATACATGCGGTATTCTGATAATAGATTGTTTTCAGGTTTATTATAATAAAATTCAGGTGTTATGATTTTAATAAGGTAAAGATACTGGCTAGATTGAGATTTCTAACCATAACAGGAAGTAATTAAATATATACAGACAGCATAAAATGCGACAAAATGAAAGGTGATGTCTGTACACTGGTGTAAGGTAAGTGAAAAATAGAAGTACTGCTATTTAATGAATATCAAGCTGAGCTTAGATAGGAAGAAAGAGGTTAAAATGGCTGATAAGAAACATTATATAAAGATAAGAGGAGCCAAGGAACATAATTTAAAGAATGTCACAGTAAATATCCCCAGGGATGAATTTGTAGTGTTAACAGGCTTAAGCGGCTCCGGTAAGTCCTCTTTGGCCTTTGATACCATATATGCAGAGGGACAGAGAAGATATATGGAATCTCTCTCATCTTATGCAAGACAGTTCTTGGGACAGATGGAAAAACCTAATGTAGAGAGCATTGAAGGATTGTCACCGGCAATCTCCATTGACCAGAAGTCTACCAACCGTAATCCCCGTTCCACTGTTGGAACTGTTACAGAAGTCTATGATTATTTTCGTTTGCTTTATGCCAGAGTAGGAATTCCCCATTGCCCTAAGTGCGGGAAGGAAATCAAGAAGCAGACTGTGGATCAGATGGTAGATGAGATCATGCGGCTAAAGGAAGGCAGCAGAATTCAGCTTTTGGCACCTGTTGTAAGAGGAAGAAAAGGTGAACATGTCAAATTGCTGGAGCAGGCTAAGAAAAGCGGCTATATCCGTGTTATGATTGATGGTCATCTATACGAACTAACAGAAGAGATTAAACTGGAAAAGAATATTAAACATAATATAGAAATTATTGTAGATCGTCTGATTGTTAAGGAAGGAATTGAGAAACGCCTTTCCGACTCTATCGAAAGTGTTTTGAAGCTTTCAGAAGGTCTGTTAATGATAGATGTAGCTGGAGAAAAGCCTTTAAGTTTCAGCCAGAACTTTGCCTGCCCGGATTGCAACATAAGCATTGAAGAAATCGAGCCAAGAAGTTTCTCCTTTAATAATCCTTTTGGAGCCTGCCCGGAATGCCATGGTCTGGGAATAAAGATGGAATTCGCAGAAGAACTGATTATTCCTGATGGCTCTATCAGTCTGGCGGATGGTGCTATTGCTGCACTTGGCTGGCAGTCAGCAACGGATCGGAGCAGTTATACCAGATGTACCTTGGAAGCACTTTCAAAGGAATATAACTTTAGTCTTAATACACCTTATGAGGAACTTTCAGATAGTATCAAGCATATGCTTATGCACGGCACCAATGGAAAAGTCGTTAAGGTCAGATATAAGGGACAAAGAGGCGAAGGAGTATATGATGTTGCTTTTGAAGGTCTCATAAAGAATCTGGAACGTCGTTACCGTGAGACCGGTTCAGAAACCACAAAACAAGAATATGAAAGCTTTATGAAGACCACTCCCTGTAAGGAATGCGGAGGACGAAGACTGAAAAGAGGTTCTCTTGCAGTAACTGTGGGAGATAAAAACATATCAGAGGTTACGGATTATTCCATCAGAGATTTAAGTGCCTTCTTAAACAATCTCAAACTGACACCTACCCAGCTTAAAATCGGTGAACTGGTGCTAAAGGAAATTTGCGCAAGAGTCGGTTTCTTAATGGATGTAGGACTGGATTATCTTTCTCTTTCCCGTGCTACCGGTTCCTTATCCGGTGGAGAAGCACAGAGAATCCGTCTGGCAACACAGATTGGTTCCGGACTTGTAGGTGTTGCTTATATTCTGGATGAACCCAGTATCGGACTTCACCAGAGAGATAATGATAAACTGCTTAAGACTCTTAAGAACCTGAAAGAGTTAGGAAATACACTTATCGTAGTAGAACATGATGAAGACACCATGTTTGCGGCAGACTATATTATCGATATAGGACCCGGAGCCGGTGAACATGGCGGGGAAGTAATAGCAGCGGGAACTGCCCAGGAGATTATGAGGGTGGAGGAATCCATTACCGGTGCTTATCTAAGTGGAAGAATCAAGATTCCCGTTCCTGATGAACGCAGGAAACCTACGGGATATCTGACCATAAAAGGTGCTACCGAGAACAATCTAAAGAATGTTTCTGTGGATATACCTCTAGGTGTTATGACCTGTGTAACCGGAGTGTCCGGTTCCGGTAAGAGCTCGCTGATAACAGAGATACTTAACAAGAGATTATCCAGAGACTTAAACAGGGCACGCTGTATTCCCGGTAAACATGAGGCTATGATTGGTATTGACAAGCTGGATAAAGTAATCAACATTGATCAGTCACCTATCGGAAGGACACCAAGATCCAATCCGGCCACTTATACCGGTGTGTTTGACCAGATAAGAGATCTGTTCTCAGCAACAGCGGATGCCAAGATGAAGGGTTATACCAAAGGAAGATTCAGTTTTAACGTAAAGGGCGGCCGTTGCGAGGCTTGCTCCGGAGACGGTATCTTAAAGATTGAGATGAATTTCCTTCCCGATGTATATGTGCCTTGTGAAGTGTGCGGCGGTAAACGTTATAACCGTGAAACTCTTGAAGTGCGTTATAAAGGCAAGAATATCTATGATGTTCTTGATATGACAGTAGAAGAAGCAATGAAATTCTTTGAAAATATGCCTTCTATCCGAAGAAAGATTGAGACTCTTTATGATGTAGGCTTATCTTATATCAGACTGGGACAACCTTCAACAACATTATCCGGTGGTGAAGCACAGAGAATCAAGCTTGCTACTGAGTTAAGTAAGAGAAGTACAGGAAAGACGATATATATTCTGGATGAGCCAACTACAGGACTTCATTTTGCGGATGTTCATAAGCTCATCGAGATACTCAGAAGACTCTCTGAGGGTGGTAATTCAGTTGTGGTCATTGAGCATAATCTGGAGGTAATCAAGACAGCGGATTATATTATCGATATGGGACCGGAGGGCGGAGACAAAGGCGGTACAGTAATTGCCAAAGGAACGCCGGAAGAAGTAGCGGCATCACCTAAATCCTATACCGGATACTATATTAAGAAGATGCTGGAAGATCATAAAGAGGCGGTAGTATAAATGGATAATAATTTTTATGCTATGATGTCTCGCATGAAATATATTGAGCGTTGGGCATTAATGAGAAATTCCAGACCTGAAAATGTCTCTGAGCATACACTTGAGGTCAGTATATTAGCCCATGCCCTTGCAGTCATAGGAAATAAAAGATTAAATAAGAATTTAAATGGGGAGAGAGCTGCTTTAATAGCTCTCTTCCATGATTCCACAGAGATAATCACAGGAGATATGCCAACTCCAATCAAATATTATAACGGGAACATACAGGGAGCCTTTAAGGAAATTGAAGCAGAAGCGGCAAGAAGACTGCTCTCTATGCTGCCGGAGGATTTTAAAGAAGATTATGAACCGATATTCTTTCCGAAGCAGGAAGAAGAATACATATGGAAATTGGTAAAAGCAGCAGATAAGCTTTCTGCTCTTATAAAATGTATTCAGGAGGAGAAGGCTGGCAATACAGAATTCTCAAGTGCCAAGGAGAGTATAACAGAAGCAATTAAAGAACTTCAGGTGGAAGAGGCTGAGATCTTTATGGGGGAGTTTATCACTTCCTATTATAAGAACCTGGACGAATTGACCTGATGGGGTATGTGATGGTTAGACTATTTGTAGCTGTTTTTTGCATATGGTCTAGTAGAAAGAATTGTTTTAGGGAATTATTTTAATATATTTTATACGTAAATACTAATAATAAGTTGAGCTTTAATTATCTTGTTAAATGATTTAGATGTTTGCTTTTGTGCGTCTCTGTTTTATTATTCGTTTTATTATTTGGGTAGATCATAGTGAGTATCCTTTACATGATTTGGTTTGGATTAAATAATAACACAGATAAAGCTGGCTATAGATTTTAATTAATTCAATTTCAGGTTATAATGAGCCAAGAAGTTATTTAAAAACTTAGTATAAGAAACTATTTTAAGAAATTATTTTAAGAAATTATATTAAGAAACTATTATAAGGAATTATAATTAGGAATTATTAATAAGGTGTTATTTTAGAATTCTTAATGATGATGTTAGTAGGATCTTGGAATACGATATTTCTTGACTTTTTTTAAATATTGGAAAGTTACAATAATTGTAATAATGGTTGTTGTCATAAAAGCAGCTTTGTGAGCTGCTTTTTCTCTTATTGATATAAGTTTTATTGCTTTAATAAATACGGTAAAAAATAGTTATAAATAGGGTAATTAATATAGCATTGCCAGTTGTAAGAAAGTCTGATATAATAAAAAAATATTTTGGTCTGGAATTCCTATAGAGGATACAGAAGAATATTAACGGTCACTGTTGAGAAAAATGAATATACAAACAGCATTAGGAGGAAAAACCAGTGGATAAGGAAATGGTAATTGTCCTTGATTTTGGCGGACAGTATAATCAGCTCATTGCAAGAAGAGTTCGAGAATGTAATGTATACTGTGAAGTATTGCCCTACAATACAAGCATTGAAAAGATTAAAGAAATAGCACCCAAAGGTATCATCTTTACAGGAGGTCCTGCAAGCGTATATGCAGAAGATGCACCTCATTGCGATAAGGAAATCTTCGAACTTGGTATACCGGTGCTTGGTATCTGTTATGGCTGCCAGCTGATGACACACCTTTTAGGAGGTAAAGTTACCAGTGCAACAAAGAGAGAATATGGTAAGACAGATGTAACAGTCAATGCGAAATCCCTGTTATTCAAAGGAGTTACCGAGACCTCAGTCTGCTGGATGAGCCATACTGACTATGTAGAGAAATTACCGGAAGGCTTTGAAGTAACCGCAACCTCTGATTCCTGCCCCGCTGCAGGACTTGAGATGGAAGCAAAGAAACTTTATGGAGTACAGTTCCACCCTGAAGTAGTTCATACTCAGGAAGGAACCAAGATGCTTTACAACTTCCTATATGAAGTATGCAGATGTTCCGGAGACTGGAAAATGGATTCCTTTGCAGAGCAATCCATTATCAGCCTGAAAGAGAAGATTGGTGATAAAAAAGTTCTCTGTGCATTATCCGGCGGTGTTGATTCTTCTGTTGCTGCAGTTATGATCAGTAAAGCAGTAGGAAAGCAGTTAACCTGTATCTTCGTAGATCATGGCTTACTTCGTAAGAACGAAGGAGATGAAGTTGAGAAGATCTTTACCGAGCAGTTTGACCTGAATTTTATCAGGGTAAATGCGCAGCAGAGATTTTATGATAAATTAGCCAATGTTTCCGAACCGGAAGCAAAGAGAAAGATCATTGGGGAAGAGTTCATCCGTGTATTTGAAGAAGAGGCGAAGAAAATCGGTACGGTAGATTTCTTAGTACAGGGAACCATCTATCCCGATGTTATTGAAAGTGGTTTGGGTAAATCCGCTGTTATCAAGAGCCACCACAATGTAGGCGGACTTCCTGACTATGTGGATTTCAAGGAGATAATCGAGCCTTTAAGAGATTTGTTCAAGGATGAAGTACGTAAAGCTGGTCTTGAGCTAGGAATACCTGAAAACCTTGTGTACAGACAGCCTTTCCCCGGACCTGGTCTTGCAATCCGTATTATCGGAGATGTAACAGAGGAAAAGGTTAAGATAATTCAGGATGCGGATGCTATCTACCGTGAGGAGATTGCAAATGCAGGCATCGACAGAAGCATCGGACAGTATTTTGCCGCTCTTACTAATATGCGTTCTGTTGGCGTTATGGGGGATGAGAGAACCTATGACTATGCAGTAGCGTTACGAGCTGTTACAACGACAGACTTTATGACTGCGGAGGCAGCAGAGCTGCCTTGGGAAGTACTTGGTAAGGTGTCTTCAAGGATTGTAAATGAAGTGAAACATGTAAATAGAGTACTCTATGATTGTACGGGGAAACCACCGGCTACGATAGAGTTTGAATAGAGAACAAAGCCCCAAGAATGGCGTATTTACGCGGTTCTTGGGGCTTTTCTTTGCGATGTGATACCTTTTTGATACCTGAAATTAGAATATTAGAGAGTATATGTAATTATACTTCAAATTTTGTCTTCACATGAGAGTACTGGTTTGTGAAGAAATATTAGATATCTAGTTGACATCTAATAAAAGAAATGATATACTCGACCCATAAAGAAGATATCTAGTAGAAAACAATAAGATATCAAAAATATTATTATAGGAGGTATTTATATGAAAAATGCATGGTTGGTACGCCCTTTTCCACATGGAGCAAAAAGACTTGATGAATTTAAAACTCAAAACATCGTTGCAGTAGGCTGGCCTGGTATAGGTGATTTGACAAATAAATCGAGAGAGGATATTAAAGAAATTCTTTCGGTAGTGCCTTATCAGCTGAATGGACTAGAACTTGGAAATGCTTATGCTACAATTGACATATTTGTAAATCGAATGCAAGTGGGTGATTTTATTCTTACACCTGATGGCGATGATATCTATTTTGGAGAAATTACAAGTGACTATTATATGGAATCTACCGTTGACAATGATAGTACTGGTTATCCTCATCAGCGTAAAGTGAAATGGTTGAATAATACATCCAGAAAGAACCTTTCCATGCCATTAAGGTCTTCCTTAAAAGTACACAGGACAACAGCTGATCTATCTGCTCATGTTGAAGAAATAGAGTGTTTAGCAAATGGAAAAGAATATAAAGTTGAAAAATTGAATGAAGCGAATGTTATATCAGTAAATTATCCTTTGCGTCCGGATTATACTATTTCATTTAATGTCCCATCGAATATTTCAAAAGATGAGGCTAAAAGATTAAGTAATTATTTAGAAACATTATATTTTGTTCAATAACTATAAAATGAAGGGATGGCTTTTATGAATAAAGTTGAAAAAGTGTACAAATATATTGTTAATGAGTATGGAAGCAGAAATGTGTGGATTTCAGATATCGCAAAGAGCCTTAATATTACAAAAAGGGAAGCAAATACACTTACAATAGAGCCTGGGTTTGTTCGTGGGAAAAGAGTCAAAACAAAAAATATGTCTAGTTTCATTAGTAATATAAAAGTCATTACAATAATAATGGGGATACGAGATTACAGAATAGATAAAATTTGAATGAAAAATTTAGTTGAATAGAAGTAAAAAAGCTCCAGGATTCTGGAGCTTTTCGTGTGAATTATGATAAAACAAACAACCCATCATATAACGAGAGACATTTTTTGAAATTAATTGTTGTATTCACTATGTGTTTTTTGTAATCCGATATATTCACCTATTTCATCAACTGTAGGATGAAGAACAATATTCCTTAATTCTAGCTTTTTTATTGATAAGCCTATAAAGAAATCTTTCCTATGCTATGGTGGAAGCTTATTTTAAGAGTATTGGTCATCCGATTTATTTTGGTGAAATCTATGACGAAGCAAAAGAACTAGAAACTGCTTATAAATCCAGTTTGATAGCAGAGCAATCTGAATTAATAGTTGTGGAAATGTTTGTAGATGGAATTACTCCTGAATCATATTCTTTTTTATCCGTAGATTCTAAGGCAAAGTACTTTGAATTTGATATGGCGGATAATAATTACAATTTGAATTTGTATAAAGATGTTATGAGGAAGATGAATCAAAAGATGTCTAGTTCAGAGTTGTTTGAAGGATATCAGGAGATTTATGAGGCAAAGATGTTGCAGCGGATGGATGGAGCGCAGGAGAAGAAATGGGATAGAAGTAGGTAGTTTAGGGCGTGTTGTTATTGGGTATGTATTAACAGTAGCAGCACGTTTTTTCTTTACAATAGATAATTGAATAAAACTTCAAAAATCGTTTGTTTTGCAAAAGTGGTTATGGTAAAATGGTTTTAAAATAAAACCATTAAAAAATGATTTTTAGATAATGAGGATTAGAATATGAATGAAATACTTGGCTTTGTAAATGAAAAAACAAAGGTATTAGTAATTCTAAAAGAAAACCAATTACAAATCGATGGAAAGAACATTTGTCCATTGAATCAGCAAGAAATAGCCAATCTGGTGTCTTGTGGGAAACTTAAGGTAAATCAGATATTAAAGGAATTGATTGATGATGGATATGTTGAAATGCTTCATACGAAGGGGCGGTATATTGTAACAGATAAAGGTGATGGGGTGTTAAAAAAGCTTTCACTTAGGTAGTGTAAGTCCTGAAAAAGGGACAGGTAAATGTGGTAGACTTAGTACATTAAGCTGCAAAGTAAAAAATTAAGTGGCACAAAGAAACTGGTGGAGGGGGTTTAGAGTGGAATATCTAATGAAGAATGATTTGATCAAGGAGTTAAATTTATCAACAAGAACATATAACGCGTTGATGAGAACTAATATAACAACAATTGATGATCTGCTGAAATTACCTACAGAACAAATATTTTTGATCAAAAACATGGGAGCCAAAAGTATTAAAGAAGTACAAGAAAAAATTGCTGATATTCAAATGATAGACGAATTGAATTCTCATGGAATGGAACAAAGAAACCATGTTAAAAGCTTTATAGGTAGTGATGGGATTGTGTATATAGACACTCCTGTTTCAGAATTAGAATTATCGAAAAGGTCTAATAATTGTCTGGAGAAGAATGGTATTCAGTATTATTCACAACTTGTTGGGAAAAAGGAAGAAGAGCTCTTTGAGATAGATAAAATGGGTGCAAAATCCGTTTATGAGATTCTTGACAAAATAAGTACATATAAACTTGTACCTGCTGGTAAAGACTCTATTGATGAAACAGAGGAAGATCGGTTTTGCAGAAAATTATTGCAGGAAATCTTATGTAAACTTGTTATTAATACAAATCAGGTATATCCACTCTTGCAGAAATTAGTTATAGATATATTGGAAAAAGAAAAATGCATTTTAAATGATGAAATATTTCAATTTCTCACACCGTGTCTATATGAGCAAAGTACCATTACAGAAGCAATAATAGGATTGGTTATCAAAACACTTGAATTAAGTCAAAGTGGTGTAGATGAAGCGAAGTTGATAGAGCTGCTTCCAATGTGTTTGACGGATAAGAGATTATTTCATGAATTGTTGATACAAATGGTAGAGCAAAGATATATTTTTATCAATGATGAACAACTATATGAGCGAAGATATCCTACAATAATGGAGTATATTTCAAAATTAGATAATGAGAGAGCGTCTCAAATTTTGGAGTTAAGACTTGGGGGAAAAACGTTAGAAGAAGTTGGAAAAGAATTTGGTATCACAAGGGAACGTATTAGACAGATAGAGTCCAAGTATATAAAAAAATCTCCGCAACTAATGGAAGATAGATATTCTTATGTTTTTGAAATGTACGATATTTCAAAAAAAGATTTTTTGTTGGGTTTTCGTGAGAAAGAGGAAGCATATAATTATTTGATTGTAGCATATGAAAAAGGAATAAAGAACATAGAATATATGCTTGAGGATGATAACCTCAGCAATCAATACAAAATATGTGCTGAACGTATTATTTATAAAAATTACGTGATATTAAATGGTGAAAGAGTATTGCGTTCACGGCCTGAACTTAGTGAGTATATCTTACGTACAGTTGGTAAAGAAGGAATTACATTTGAAGATTTTTCAGAACTCTATCGAATGCTTCTTGAAGATCTAAATTTACAGGAAGATTCTAAGTTTACATTAATGGAACGTGGTTATGAAAATAAATTATCTGTTAGCGATCATATACTCTGGAAACATCATAAAAAATTGCGCTATTATAATATTAATGCGTATGATTTTACAAATCTATTTTCAGGGCTTAATTTGAAACAGTATGAAAATATTGAAATATCAACGTTAAAGCTGTTTAGAGAATTTCCTGATTTAATGGAGGAATATGATATTCAGGATGAGTATGAGTTACATAATTTGTTGAAAAAAATATGTTCAAAAGATATATTTCCAACTATGAAGTTCAATAGAATGCCAAATATAGAGTTTGGTGAAGCCGATCGTGACGGACAAGTAATGAATTTATTGCTTGAACTTGCACCTGTTACAAATATAGAATTGGCTGAAATGTATGAAAGAGAATATGGAGTATTATCTCGGACGGTTTTAGCTAATTATTTAAAAAGCTTCGATAAATATTTTTTTGATGGAGTTTACAAAATTGACGCACCTAGAATGTCGGAATTGATGCTTTCAAGTTTACGCCAACAAATGAGTAAGGAATTTTACCTGTTTGCGGATATCCGTAAAATATATAAGGATGCATTTCCTAATGCCGATTCACAATTACTCAACCCTTTATCTGTAAAGGCATTGGGATTTCGAGTTTATTCTAATTATGTGATAAAGAATAACTATATTTCTGCAGTTGACTATTTTAGAACAATTTTAACGAAAGAGGATCTTGTTGATTCGACAATCTTCCCAGATGGGTTACAGACATTATTGGCCTATATGAACGAAGTATATAGATTAAAATTGTGCTATGAGATTATTGAATATAAACCGGCAAAATATGTAAATATTCGAAGGCTAAATTCTGTTGGAGTAAACCAAGATGATATAAAAGATTATTGTAAAAAAGTGTATCAACATAATACTCCAACATATTTTACAGTATATTCATTAACAAAAAATGGGTTTGAACATCCATTGGAGGATTTAGGTTTTGATGAATGGTTTTATTCTTCGATATTGGTGGAAGATAAAACACATTTTTCACATCGTCGAATGGGTGGGAGTCGGTTGTTTAAAAAAGGGAGAGGCACAGTGTGTCTAGTTGATTTTATCGAGTGGATACTATATTCAATAGATACTTTGTCCATGGATATTTATGATTTCACGGATAATTTGTCAAATGAATACAATATAAATTTGAGTGTATTTAAGATAATGGAAACAATTTCGGGTAGCTCAATGTATTATGATAAGATTACAGAAAAAATATATGCGGATTACGAAGTATATTTTGCGGAAATATAAAAATAGTGGAGGTAGTTAAACATGAATTTATTAATTGAAGGTATTGAAAATAAAGTTGTTTTTGAGACAGAATTAACGAAGCAGTTGTCTGTTGATAACCATTCGGAGATATATCCGGTATATAAAATCAAATTGGATCAATTGTACTTCAATGACCAAAATGACAGAATAGCAACCTGGATTAGTCAATACAAAAGTGAAACTAAGATTGAGAAAATAGATACGGATAAGAAAACTGATTATAACAACATAATACATAAATTTATTACAGATAGTAATCCAAAAGCATTAGAAGCTACTCAAAAAAATATTAGCATAATTGGACAAGAACAGCCAGGAGTTGTTTTGGCAGATGGAAGAATTGTAGATGGAAATCGACGATTTACTTGTTTGAGAAATATACAGCAGGAGTCAGGTGAGACGCAGTATATGAATGCGGTGATTCTTGATAGAGATATTACGGGCAATGCTAAGGAAATAAAAATGCTTGAGTTATATTTGCAACATGGTATAGATAAACCAGTAGATTACAATCCGATCGATAGATTAGTGGGCATTTATAACGATATAGTTGACAAAGAGTTGTTGTCTGTATCTGAATATGCAAAAAGTGTGAATCTTCCAGATAAAGAAATTCAAAGAGAAGTGGAAAAAGCAAAACTGATGGTTGAATATCTTGAATTTATTGATGCCCCAAGACAATTTCATCTGGCACGAAAAATGAATATTAACGATCCGTTAAAGGAATTAAACACTATTTTAAAACAGTGTAAGGATGATGATAAACGCGAAGATCTGAAAAATGTTGTTTTTGCAAATTTCGTAATGCAGCCGTATGGCGATATGACTAGATATATACGTAAAATCAAGAAAGTAGCATCGAACGCAAAGTTTTTAGATGATTATCTTGAAGAACAACTTGAATTAACAGAAAAAGTTTGTGATTTAATAGAAGAGTGTCCTGAGGTTAACGAAGAAGTTATTAATCAAAAGATTAGAGTACAAGAAGAACTTCAAAATGCCTTTGAGCATTCCACAGATAAGTGGGAGACTAAATCTAATAGTGTTGCTAGCAAATTATTACCAGCACAGCTGATTGAGAAAGCTTACGATCAGATAGATAATATTGATACCAATATTTTTAAAAAATTATCTGACGAAGAAAAGGAAACCGTTCGAAACAAGTTGGATTTGTTACAAGAAATGATTGATAATATCAGGGGCGAATTGGATGTTTAGAGAACTGAATTTGAAGGCGACATATTCTTCGTATGAAGATGATATGGGTGTTGAGTTTTATATACCGACTTTGGAAACGTGTAAAAAGTATGATAGAGCAACAGCGTACTTTTCAGCAAAGGCACTGTCTAATTATGCTAAAGGAATGGAGGTCTTTGCTCAAAGTGGAAATTATTGCAGAATGATTATTTCATCAGAACTCTCAAAAGAAGATTTTGAACAAATAAAAGAGGGATATAAACTAAGAGATTCAGTAAATAGAGAAATGATTTTGAAATTGAGAGAGACTCTGTCTTTAGAAGAAGAAAAAAATATTTCTAACTTTGCATATTTAATTTCTCTGGGTATTATTGATGTAAAAATCGCTTTTACACATATAGGTATTTTTCATGATAAATTTGGTATTATGGAAGATGAAATCGGAGATGTAATTTGTTTTAGGGGCTCAAATAATGAAACTGTAGCAGCATTTAATGCAAATTATGAAGCATTTGATATTACGTGTAGCTGGCAATCTTCTCAGTTTGATTTCTCAAAAATAACAAAAAGCAAAGATACATTTGATAGGTTGTGGAACAATCGGGAATTAAATGTTTTAGTATGTGATTTGGATGATTCGGTTCAACAGCAACTTTTATCTTACAATAAGGGGAAGGTAATAGTAGATAAGGTACAATTGGAGCCCAACTGTTTTCTCCTGGATTATGATACGGAGTTGAAGCTCGAAATAAAGACAAACCCGGATATTCTTCTTGATAACAAGATTTATAAATTGAGGCTTAAAAGGTATGTTGATGTAATTCGTAGCGATAGCAAGTTTTTGAAATTTAATCAGCAGTATACATATACAGCATTTAAAAAAATTATTTCTATTTTAGAAAGTGATTCAAAAAAGCGGGGATATCGATTTTTTGTTACACAAAGATTAAAAGATTATATAGCTCAACGTGAGATGAATATTCAACAACGATCAAATGTTGGGTTAGCAATTAAAAATAGAGATAATGTTGTAGAGCAGCAGTTTGAAGATTATAGAAAGATAGTTGATGAAGAATTTGAACGAAAACTTCGTGAAAAGCAGATGTGGGACTCTTTTTACATGTGTACAATGAAAAAATGCAGTAATTTCTCGGTGCCTGGATCTGGGAAAACTGCTTCCGTACTAGGTATGTATGCTTATTTGAGAAAAAAGGGAATTGTTAAGAGGATTGTAATGATTGGTCCTAAAAATTCTTTTGATTCTTGGGTAGACGAGTTCAAAATATGTTTTGGTTTAAAAAATAATATTTCGGTATTTAGTATTCAAGATGAAGCTCTGCATTCTACGGAAGAAAAAAGGCAGGTAATTACTTTTAACACAGGAAATAAAAATTTATTGCTTTTTAATTATGAAAGCTTGGGACCATTTGTTTCAGAATTGGGGAAACTAGTTTCAAAAGATACTCTTTTGGTGTTTGATGAAGTTCATAAGATTAAAGCGATTGGTGGAGTTCGGGCAACATATTCATTAGACATAGCTCAACAGGCAAATTATATAGTAGCATTAACAGGCACGCCTATACCAAATTCATATACTGATGTTAGAAATTTACTAGATGTACTATATCATGATGAATATGATGACTTCTTTGGATTTTCAATTTCACAGCTAAAAAATCCGAGTGGAGAAGATATTGAAACGATAAACATGAAGTTGCAGCCATTTTTTTGCAGAACAACAAAACAAGAGTTACTAGTACCGGAAGTTAATCCAGATATGATTATTAATGCGATTGCAAGTATGGCAGAAAACAAACTGTTTAATATCCTGACACTTAAGTATTCAAAAAATAAATTAGCTTTAATTATTCGATTATTACAACTAGAGTCAAATCCACGATTACTTTTAGAGTCTTTAGATATTTCAGAATTTTCAGATATATTGGACGTTTCTGCAGAAGTTGAAATGATAGATTACGTTGATTTTTCTGAAGAAGTTTATACCCTAATAAAAGGAATAGAAAATACCTGTAAATTCGAAAAATGTATTGGCTTGGCAGAAAAATTAATAACTGCAGATAAAACAATTATTATTTGGTGCATTTTTAAGGATTCCATGAGGCGTATATGTAAGGAGATGGAAAGACGTGGATACAAGACAGAAATTATAAGTGGAGAAGTAGTAATGGAAGATAGGCAAAAAATTATATCAGACTTTCGTTCTGGGAAATTTAAGTGTTTAGTTACTAATCCACATACTTTAGCTGAATCTGTTTCATTACATAGTGTGTGTCATGATGCAATCTATTTTGAATATGGATATAACTTAGTTCATTTATTACAATCAAAAGACAGAATTCATCGCTTGGGTTTACCAGATGGACAGTATACGCAATATTATTTTTTACAAGAGCAGTTTGTTACAAATGATGGCGAAGGGTTTTCGTTAGATCAGAAGATATACACTAGGCTTAAAGAAAAGGAGCAGATAATGCTCGATGCAATAGTAAATAATATATTGGAGCCTGGAACAACGGTCCAGGAAGATCTGGATATAATTTTTAAAGAACTAAAAATATAGTTCAAAGTGATTATATAACGAATTTTATGAAAGGAACTAATATGGATATGCAAAGATTAAAAGAACTTATTGAACAAATCGATGACATTCAAAAGTTATTTCATCCTATGGGAGGTAATTATAGTTTCGCAAAGGAAATTCATGATAATCCTGAATATCAAGAGTGGGTACAGGAGATTATACTGTTACTTCAGGAAATTTATGATAGATTACATGATCAGTTTATATGGTCATCATTAAATATACTCAATCAGAATATGAATGGTTTGAATGATGAGGACATATTTAATGAAATTAGAGGAAAGCTTAAAGTTATAGGGAAGCATCTTGAAAAATACTATCCGAGAAACATTTGTATTGCAGAGGAAAGAGATATTATGGAATCTAACAGAAAGTCCCCAATGGTATTCATAAGTCATTCTTCTAAAGACAGGGAAGCGGCTAGCAATATTGTCCAACTAATAAAAAATATGGGCTTGAATAAAGATCAAATATTTTGTAGTTCTATACCTGGATATGATATAAAACTTAATGGGGATATAATAGAGACATTGAGAGAACTCTTTTTGAAAAATGATTTGTACGTGTTGTTTGTGCATTCGGATGATTATTATCAAAGTCCTATAAGTTTAAATGAAATGGGTGCAGCTTGGGCTTTGAAAACTAATTATTGTTCAATTTTGCTACCAAACTTTCCATTTTCTGCAATGAAGGGAGTTGTTAATGCTAATACAATTTCAATAAAGATGGACAATAGTAGAAGCGAAGTAAAAGATAAACTTAATCAATTATATGATGGTTTGTCAGAGGTTTTTAATATTACACGAGAAAATGGAATTTTATGGGAAAATTTACGTGATGAATTTATTGATAAGATTAATGCACTACAATCAATAGTAAACTTAAATTCTTAATTACAAATGAAATATAAAGCATATAATATGCAAGAGATGTATAAATGCATTATTGAAGGAATCTTTGTTTGATGAACATTTATGGGTGTGGTATATTATAATTGAGACTAAATATGGGAGGTGATTAAAATGGCAACAGCTGATCAAATTAAAAGTTTAGTAAAAGCTTATGTTGACAAAAATGATGATAAATTTAAGACAGTTGTATTGCAAATTGCAGCCCACGAAGCAAAAATAGGTCATGATACCCTTGCGCGTGAATTAAAAATGCAAATGGATAAAATAGGAGTAAAAAAAGCGAGTGTTGTTCAATTAACACCGACCAATCCTATGCTTAATATGTCATTTCCAGGAAACGATATATCTGAATTAATTGTTTCAGACGAGATAAATGAAAAAATTCATAGAATTTTAAATGAGTATCGAAATAGAAATAAACTATATTCATACGGGTTGGTAAACAGGAGGAAGATTTTAATTGAAGGTAATCCAGGTACTGGTAAAACATTAACTGCTTCAGTCATTGCTTCAGATTTATCAATGCCATTATACACAGTACAATTGGATAAAATTATGACGAAGTTTATGGGTGAAACAAGTGTAAAACTTCGACAATTATTTGATAGCATTGAGGCTAATGTTGGTGTATATCTTTTTGATGAATTTGATGCAATCGGCGCTGATAGAAGCTTTGATAATGAAGTTGGAGAAATGAGGAGAATCCTGAATTCATTTTTGCAATTTATAGAACAAGACTCCTCAGAAAGTATTATTATAGCAGCGACAAATAATCAAAAGCTTTTAGACCAGGCATTATTCAGAAGATTTGATGATGTTTTACATTATTCTTTACCAACTGAAGCTGAAATAAAACGATTATTTGAATATAAATTAATATCTTTTGATAAGAAGTTTAGAATAAATCAGAAATTGCTTAATGCTGCAAATGGTTTATGTCATGCAGAAATTGTCAGAGTGTGTGATGATGCAATTAAAAAATCTATTTTAGAAGATGAGGTTATTAGTCAACAAGGTTTGATTAACCTATTGAATGAAAGACATGCGATATATTCTTGTAAGGAGGCATAAGGGAAATGGCAGTAGACAAAAGAAACATTTTTTTGACAAATACAGTGGATGAAATGCCCTATGTATCTGGTTCACGACCAGGAAAAAAGAATTTTCCTATTCGTAATGTGTCTAGCCATTCTAATTTCATTCAAAATAAATTACAACAGTGTTATGCCAATGATTTATCACAAAAGCAAGTTGCAGCAATTAGATACAAAGAAGGAGTTTATCTTGAGTTTTCAAGTGCTCCGGAACATGATTTGGCAATTAAGAGTCTTGAAAATCGACAACAAGGTATTCGTTTACTTAATGTTAGAAAAGATGAAGAAACTAATACTATTAAAGCTACAGTATATATTCCTGGAGGAAAAGAAAGCTATTTTTTGAAAAAGGTAGAAGAATATGCTGATGAATTAAAACTTACACCGACGGGAAACCCAAAAAACAATGATTTAATAAGTAGTATTGAGGATGTTAGATTAGCTATTCTAGATTCGTTTTGGATAGGAGCTTTAGATACTATACCTACGTCGCAACCTGAATGGTGCGAACTGTGGCTAAGGTATGATTGTGATAGGGATGATGAACAGTGGAATGCTTCCGAGGATGATATTACGCGAATTTGTAATGAAAACCAAATAGCGATTGATAGTAAACATATTATTTTCCCTGAGCGAATTGTTAAAATGGTATATGCAAATTCTGAGCAGTTGAAACTTTTGATAGGAGCTTGTTCCTATATTACTGAGATGAGGCGAGCTCAAGAGGCTACTTCGTTTTTTGAAAGTTTAGCAAATAGTGAACAAAAAGAATGGGTGGATGAATTATTAGCTCGCGTAACATATCAGAATTCAGGAGTTGCTATTTGTCTTTTAGATACGGGGGTTACTGCATCGCATCCATTATTGGATAAGGCTATGGATTTGAGTCATGTACAGAGTGTAAATTCAGCTTGGGGAAGTGGAGATCACCAAGGACATGGCACAGAAATGGCCGGTATATCTTTATTTTATGACGTAAAACATGCATTGATATCAAACTCAACTATTAGTGTTTCTCATGAAATAGAGTCAGTAAAAATATTGCCTCCGGTAGGTGAAAATGTTCCAGAATTGTATGGAGCGATTACTGAACAGGCAGTCTCATTGGCAGAAATAGCAAATCCAACTGCGAAAAGAGTTATATGCATGGCGGTTACATCTCCATGCTATAATACATTCGATGGAAGTCCTACTTCTTGGTCTGCATCAATTGATAATATTACATCTGGGGCTAATGAAGAAAATGAAAAGAGACTTTTTATTATTAGTGCAGGAAATGTGTATCCCGGTGAGTTTGGGGAAATCCCATATCCAGACGTCAATACTTTACATTGCGTGGAAAGTCCGGGTCAGTCTTGGAATGCCATAACAGTCGGGGCATATTCAGATGATATTCAAATAGATGATCCGTCATTTCGAGGGTTTCAGCCAGTAGCTCCAATAGGTGCAATTTCACCGTATAGTTCCACATCAGAAGTATGGGAGAGTAAATGGCCAATTAAGCCAGAGGTATTGTTTAATGGTGGTAATATGGCAACAAACGGAACCGACTTTAGTGAATGCCCAGATTTATCAATGCTTACTACTAATTATAGACCCTTAAGTAAACAGTTTTCAACCATTTGGGGGACAAGCTCAGCAGCTGCGCAAGCATCATGGTTTTGTTCTAAATTATTGGAGGAGTATCCTGATATTTGGCCAGAAACAGTAAGAGCATTGATGATTCATTCAGCGGAATGGACAGATACAATGAAACACCAATTTTGCATTGAAGATACAAAAACTAAAGGTCGTCATCGACTTTTGAGAACATGTGGTTATGGAATTCCAAATTTGTATAGGGCAATTCAATGCATTGAAAATAGCGTTAATATGGTTGCCCAAGGAGAGTTACAACCTTACGGGAAAAAGAGCATGAAAGATATGCACATACATACTTTGCCTTGGCCGAAAGAACTTCTTCGTGAATTAGGTGACGTACCAGTAAAAGTAAAAGTCACATTATCATATTACATTGAGCCAGGACCAGGAGAAGTTGGATGGAAGGATAAGTATCGCTATTCCTCATGCGGACTTCGTTTTGATATGATTAATTCGGATGAAAGTTTAGACGATTTTAAAAAGCGTATTAACATTAAAATGCGTGGTGAAGATAAAACAGATAATGGGGATGGAACAAGTGGTAGTGATCGTTGGTTTTTAGGTTCTAAAAATCGTGATGTAGGATCAATACATTCTGATTTCTGTGAATTAAGTGCAGTTGAACTATGTGAATGTAACAGAATAGCTATTTACCCAGTAGTTGGATGGTGGAGAGAACGAGATTATTTGGGAAAATATGATAGTACCATTCGCTATTCGATGGTTATAACTATTTCAACACCAAAGGTAGACGTTGATTTTTATACTCCAATAATTACTGAAATAGGAAATGTAGTCGAAATTGATATACCTAGTAATTTCTAGTAATAAATATCGAATAAACGTAGTGATACCGCTATGATACCCAAAGCTTATTATACTCAAAATAATACATAGAATTCCCGGACTAAAAGCAATCAAATAGCAGTAAATATATCAAAAATATTCGCATTAAAGCGAATGGTTAGGGAGTTTGAATAAAAAAATTAAAACGCTGCAATCCAATATTTATGAGGAGTGTAGCGTTTTTTTTCATTATAATAAAATAGTAGTGGTATTATTAAAGGTTGTACGGTATAATGACGTGCAAGTGCAGAAATAGTAAATTATATAGCTCTTAGATGAGCATATGAAATTAATGACTAAGCATTGATAGGCAATTATATATCTAAGTGCTACCAATATAAGACTGGAATTTATTGATGTGTTATTACCGGATATGCTAGATAGTAGTAAGTAGAAGTATAAAGGAAATATAGTGTTAAAAAGATTTAATAAAATTGAATGTAAGAAATTATTTAGTAGGATATTCAATTGGGAAACAAAAGACAAGTGTTATACTATGCCAATATAAATGGAGTGATTATCTAATGAAGGATTTGAAATTAGAGCCTATTATTTACAAAATTGAAGATAATAATGTATCATTAGACAAGTTTGAACAGCAAATTAGGGAAACGAAAAATAAAAAAATTCAAGACGTTATTCTAGATTATCCTACAGTATATATACATAACTGGAAGAATGCTGATGACTATGAGGTATATATAGGAGAATCGAACAATGTTGTTCAGCGGTCAAAGCAACATTATGCATATGCAAAGAGAGAAGAAAACTGGCAGAATAGTTTGATAAAAAACAATGCTATTTTATATATTATTGGACACGAACATTTTAATAAATCACTTACACTTGATATAGAAAACCGATTAATGCTATATATGTTGAGCGTAGCTCGGATTAAGAAGATACACAATCAAAAACGTAATCCTCAAAATAAGTATTATACAGAAAATGAACTGGATAACATCTTTAGACAGGTATGGAGTAAACTTAGAAGAAGAGATCCCTTACTATTTCCAACTGAGAGTTCAATTAAGGATTCAGCAGTATATAAAGCATCACCCTTACATAAGTTGACACCTGAGCAGGAAAGCGCAAAAGAATCAATTATTCAGAAAGTTTTTAATTCTTTAGATAATAAAACCGAAAAGCAACTTATTTTTATTGAAGGAGAAGCAGGAACAGGAAAGACTGTGTTGAATAGTAGCACCTTTTATGAGTTGTTTGAAAAAGCAGAAGAGCAGGAAATTTCACCCATACAATGTTGTTTGATGGTAAATCATGATGAGCAAGTTACAGTATATAAGCAAATTGCGCAAAAGCTTGGATTAACAGATAAATATGGTGAAGTTGTGTGCAAGCCGACACGTTTTATTAATATGCATACTGTTGAAAATCCTATAGATGTAGCATTTATAGATGAAGCTCATCTTCTATTAACACAAGGAGATCAGTCATACAAAGGAGTTAATCAATTACAAGATATCATTGATAGAGCTAAGGTTACTGTTATAATGTTTGATGAAAATCAAGTTCTTACAACACAACAATTTTGGGAAGCGGAAATTTTAGAGAAATATAGAAGTATAGCGATAAAAGCAGGAAACTATATTGAGTTAAAAAGACAATTAAGAATGGATGCGGATAAGGAAACGATCGAATGGATAGACGAATTCACAAAAAATCAAAAATTAAATAGAATACCCCATGATACGAAAGGATATGAAATTAAGGTATTTGCGAATCCAGAAGACCTAGATATGGAGATTGAAAGAAAAGCAAATAATGAGAAAACTACACTATCGAGGTTGGTTGCTACCTATGACTGGGAGTATAGCTCAACGCGAGCTCCTGAAGATAGATTAAAGAAATATTGGGAAGTACTTATTGGGAAATGGCATAAACCATGGAACTATGAGTTAGAAAAAGAACTGAATCGAACTGACAAGAGAAGTATAAAATCACTTTCTTGGGCGGAACAACCTCAAACAATCAAGGAAGTCGGATCGACATTTACAATTCAAGGCTTTGATTTGAATTACGTAGGAGTAATATTGGGACCGTCTGTAAGGTACAAAAATGGGAAAATTATTATGGATCCAGGAGAAAGTTATAATCATAAAGCAATAAGGAATAGAACGCTATCTGATGGTACTAAGAAAAAATTTGGTGAATTCTTAATACAAAATGAAGTACGTGTTCTTATGACACGTGGAGTTAAAGGGTTATATATTTACGCATGTGATGATAATTTAAGAAATGCATTACTTGAGATGAGTAATCATAGTGCTATCGAATAGAGGAAGGAAAAGTTAAATGGATCAAAAGAAAACAGTTAGTGAATTGAAACATATTGTTCAGTGCTTTTGTGAAGAAAGAGACTGGGATCAATTTCATAATCCCAAAGATCTAGCAATCGGTATTTCTACTGAAGCAAATGAATTGTTGGATATATTTCGTTTTAAGACTGATGAACAAATGAAACAGATTTTTTTGGATACTCAGAGGCGTGAACATGTCGAAGAAGAAATTGCTGACACTTTATTTTTTATTTTGCGTTTTGCACAGATGAACCATATTGATTTGTCAAAAGCTATAGTTGATAAGATAGAAAAAAATTCAAAGAAATATCCGGTTGAAGAGGTAAAAGGGAAAAATAATAAATATAACGAGAGGTAGTTTTAACGTTATATAAGTAATTAAAGGACTTAATGCTTACAAGATTTCTGAATAGGCCAATAATCTTATAGGAGAGTTGTAAGGTAGATAGATTTTAGATGGATAAAAGGATACATTCCCATTGCATCTAAATACACCTAATGCAATGATTTGTCCCTGAATTCTTGCTATATTAGTAACAGGAGGTGAGGTTATGGATTGGCAGAAGTGTATGAACCAAGCACTTGATTATATAGAAAATAATCTATCTGGAGATATTGACTATTATGCAACAGCAAAAATACTGAACTGTTCAGAGTGGGAATTTCGCCGAATATTTTCTTTCTTAGCACAGATTCCATTGTCCGAATACATCCGCCGCAGGCGATTATCAGTAGCGGCAGAAGATATCAAAAAAGGTGAAAAAATTATAGATGTAGCTATGCGCTATGGATATGATTCTCAAGCTGCTTTTTCAAGAGCCTTCAGTCGGTTTCACGGAGCAGCACCTTCTTTGGCTCGAGACGAAGGGGTAGCACTGAAAACATTTCCACGCCTGACCTTCAAGCTAATATTAATGGAGGGGATTGGTATGAAAAAGAATCCTAATCACAGAACAAATATTATAGGAGCTGGTGAAGTAGGATATGCCATTACGCTTGAAATGGACAAGGAGAATATTCATAAAACCAATGGTTCTTTTTGGGACACAAAAGGAAATGAGGTAATAGGTACAACGGCACTTCCTATGTATGGAGCATTTGTCTCGGAGGAGAAGTGTCATCTCTTTGGGGATGTTTCAGGAAAAAAGTTATTAGAAATAGGCTGTGGAACCGGGCATTCACTGCAATACCATGGGGACCATAATGCTTTAGAGTTATGGGGAATAGACATTTCTGAGAATCAGATAGATAAGGCGGAGCAGTATTTATTATCCTGTGGTTATTCAGCAAAATTAATCTGCTCTCCCATGGAAGAAGAATGTGGAATACCAGTTAATTATTTTGACTATGTATATTCGGTTTATGGTGTGGGCTGGGCTACTGATCTTGAAGGTACTTTAACCAGGATTGCATCTTACCTGAAAAAAGACGGCGTATTTATTTTTAGCTGGTCTCACCCTATACATAAATGCGTTGCCAGCGAAAATGATTCGCTTATCTTTAAAAAAAGCTATTTCGATGAATCCTGGTATTCTGTAGCTTTGGATGGAGGTGCGATTTCTTTATCGGATCTTAAACTATCAACTTATATCAATACATTAACAAAAGCAGGTTTTCTCATAGAACAAATGGTTGAGGAATCTGATGATGAGATTATCCAGTTATATAAGGATAGTGACTTTGCAAAAAAAGCAAAAATGCTGCCAGTAACATTTGTAATCAAAGCAAGGAAATTATAGTGAAATACAATCGTTAATTAATGCTTGTTATAGTTGATCAAGAGGCAGATTTTAATGCTTCGTATTTAAAAATTTCCAATTGGAATATTATGTGGTTAGAAATCGTTATGAGAAATAGTAAATAAAGAATAATTCCCTCCTAATCTAACAAGTTAGGAGGGAATTATTTTGTAAATGAATACCACTGTTTCACTATCTCTTGCCGTTAATTCTTATCTTTATCTTGTATATTAGAAGCTTAGCCTATTATACTCAATTTATAATATATTTATAGGAACGCTTTTAATATCCAAAGTAAGAGAAGAGAAATGAACAGAGTTAACAAAGCGCTTCCTAACATTAATAAAATTTGTTGATATGGACGTTTACCAATTTCTTGATTTTTTTCGATTTCATCTAATCGTTTACCTTCCGTAAATGCTACAATTTCCTTATAGGTCTGAACATTATTTTGTTTCTTGAATCTTTCTACTTTAAGTGCATAGATAAATGTTATGATAAATAAAATGATTGAAATAATAAAACCATAAATATCAAAAAATATTGTAAGTGGAACAATTGAAAATATGGTTACAATCAAAAGTATGGTGAAAATACTACCATTGTGATTGAACTTGTGAAGTTCGGATTCTTTAATTTCTTCTTTCATAATGTCGATATCTCCTTTAATTAGTTGATCAAGAGATATATTAAATAATGAACTAAGCAACAAAAGACTATGTATATCAGGATAGTTTTTGCTGTTTTCCCAATTAGAAATGGTTTGTCTGGTAACAAAGACTTTTTCAGCTAATTCTTCCTGGGATAAATTCATTTTTGCACGATATTTTTTTATCTGAGTGTTAAGTTCCATTGAACTATGCCTCCTTTCTATATTGTTGCTCTCTTGACCTGAACCAATAATAAGACATAAAATGAATTACTTCTATCAAATGGATTTTCCATTATCATAAATAGCAAGTAAAAAGTATTTGACATGTTGATTTTACTAGTTAAATTCAAGACCTTTGTTTGGCTTTCGATTTTGCTTTCTATTTTATAGCTCAAGCACTTTAATCATAGACTTGTAAAAATTTACTTCAATGCTACTAAAAAATGTTCAAACAGTTATAATTATAATGTGAAGTGAATTGGTTTTAACTAAATATATTATGATAATTTCGGTTTGTAAAGAGAGAATTATTATTTGACTGGCATTATAGGAAACAAAGAAAATCTATGATAAAATAATGGTAGCTAAAATGTAAAACTAAAAACAACTTATTATAGATGTTATATTGAATTTAGGAGAGTGTATGAATGAAGCTTAAAAATATTCTATTTGTCGTTCATGATATTGAAAAATCCAAAGAATTCTATCGGAGTTTATTTGGCTTAGAGGTAGTTTCTGACTTTGGCGAAAATGTAATCTTAACAGAAGGTCTTGTGTTACAGGAAAAGAAATTATGGGAAAGTTTCATCGAAAAGGGTGCAACAATGGGTGGTAATGACGCAGAACTGTATTTTGAGGAAAATAATATTGATGGTTTTCTAAATCTGTTAGAGAACAGTAAGTTTTCTGTAGAATATCTGAACAAATGCATAGAACACGATTGGGGACAGAGAGTAATACGCATTTATGATCCGGACAAGCATGTTATTGAGGTAGGAGAGACTATGGAGTATGTCGCGCGGAGGTTTCTAAAGTCTGGAATGACCGTTAAGGAGGTCACTGTAAAAACAAGAATGCCTTATTCTCAAGTAGAGTTGATAGCACAAAGTCAACTGTGAGCACAATTATTATTGAAGTGAATAAAAATAATTTTAGTATATGAAGACAGTTGCTCTCAGAAAGCTCATTAATGTAATAATTGTATATCTCCTGCTTATGGATAAGTAATATAACCTATGTAAGGATAGCTTTTATATAATATCCTGCAATAAAACAGGTACAACGGAAATATATACGCTCATTTAACATGTTTTGTATAATTAAGTGTAGTATTTGCGTTTTATTAGCAATAATTTATGTAGATAAATATTTCTATTTACAATAATAGCAGAGGCTGCTAGTTTGGTAGTTTATCCTTAGTTGGCAGTATGTGTGGTGAGTAACTTAGACAGCTGACTTAATAATCGAAATGAAAAGGATGTTGTTAGTTTAGATAAGTAAATTTTATTTTAATTAATATTCAAGATGTACTCGTTAGTGTATAATGAATGCTACAAACTTTAATGATTTAATAAGTGTACAAGAGGCTTTTTATAGACAAACAGTAGGGGTGGTGTCTGTAAGTAATAATTAATATTAACTCGAAAGAAAGTTAGAAAAACCGGAAAATACAGACCTAAAATAGAAAAATACAGACCCCAAAATAGAAAAATACAGGCCACAAAATAGAAAAACCAAACCCCAAAATAGAAAAATCAGACCTCAAAACAGAAAAAACATACCCCACAATAGAAAGGTCAGACCTGAAATAACAGGAAAGAAGCCAGAGCAAAAGTAAAGTAACTTTCCGGCCCTTTATTTATGCGCATATTTAAACACACAGATAGGAGCCTGACATGAGAATTTACGTATATGATGTAGCAGAATTTGAAAGAGATATTTTCAAGGCAATTCAGAAAGAAACCACGGACGAAATTGCACTTACGAACAAACACCTTACTTTGGAGACCTTGGAGGAGGCCAGAGGATTTGACGGAGTTTCTGTATTAGGATACAGTAATGTTTCCAGAAAAGTCCTTGTCAAAATGAAGGAGTATGGTATCAGGCATCTGTCGACCAGAACCATTGGTTATGATCATTTCGATATGACAGCAGTAAGGGAACTGGATATCCATGCTTACCACGCTTACTACAATCCCAATAATGTGGCAGATTTTACAGTTATGATGATGCTCATAATGCTTAGAAAAGCTAAGATTTCCATTTGCCGTGCTCTGGTTAATGATTTTTCTCTGGATGGTATGATGGGGAAGGAGATGAGAAGCCTTACAGTAGGTGTTATCGGTACCGGTAAGATAGGCTCAACGGTGATAAGGAATCTCAGTGGATTTGGCTGTAAGATTCTTGCAAATGACAGTTACCGGAATCCGTCTATAGAAGGGCTGGCAGAATATGTGGAATTGGATAGGTTATATAAAGAAAGTGATATTATTACACTGCATACCCCGCTTACAGATGAGAATTATCATATGATTAATGATGAAAGTATCTACAAGATGAAAAAGGGGGTAATCTTAATTAATACAGCCAGAGGGCAACTTATTGATACGGAGAGTCTGATTAAAGCGCTGGAGGAGGAGCAGGTAGGAGGAGCCGGAATTGATACATTGGAGGAGGAAACAGGCGTTATGCATGTGCATGTTGGTACAAGGATTGTAGATAACAGAGCCCTGTTGTATCTGAAACAATTTCCGAATGTTTTGTATACCCAGCATTATGCTTTTTATACACAGGAGGCTATTGAATCCATGGTGAGATGTGGTATAACCTCTATACAAAGCGGTATTAGAGGTGAAGTTACTCCTTGTGAGATAAATTAATATTTATCACGAAATACCTTCTTATTAAAAAAAGCTAGAATCGTAATAAACAACTTTGAGATTGTGTGTAGGAATTAAGAGTCGCTGTATAGAGGTATCTAATCAGGTATTTAATCAGGATATTACAGCTTTGCAGCCTGCCAGTTAATATCCGCTTTTTTTGCCTGTGAGCGAAGATCCTTTACCTGCAGGGTATAGTGCCTGGTATCTTTGATAAAATTTGTTCCGCATTGCCTGAACTCGAAGGATACATTCCTTCTCTGGCATTGCTCTCTGATGGAAAGCACCCAGGAATAATCCAGTGGTCTTGCATATTTATCTGATTCTCCTCCGACTACAACCAGTTCAATATTTTCCAAGTAACTCTCCAGGTTGATTTCCTCTAATAAAGGCTGACAGATTATGAGTTTATGTTTAATTGGTAAGTGTTGAAAGACAGCAAGGCGTTTATCAGCATTTGCTTGATTTTCAACGGTACATCCAACTATAACGTTGTCATAACCTGCAGACCAATCTGATGGAATACATTCCATAAACCGGTTAATACGCTTGGTAAGAAAGAGAAAGGTAAGGTCGTTACGTTCTTTTATCATTTGCCAGCACTCCGATCTCCATTGGTCTGCATCCTCTACAAGAAAATCTGTAGAGAAACCAAGGTTTACAAATTGACCGGACTTCATTTTGTATTCACCTTTTTTGGTTCTTGCTGTTGGGGCGTAAAAGGTTTCAGTTTGAATAATATTCTCTGTATTAACGTTTCTTTTTGCATCACCTTTATGGATATAGCAGTGCTTGCAGCCTTCACTATATCGATGGCAACCATGCCATGGATTCCATACAGCCATAATATCTCCTGTCCCTTTCTTGGGTTAAACATATTTTGAATACCTGGATTGTAAAATTCTGATTTGTGAGGATGATCCCTTATAAGTAGTTTTTGTTGAATAATAGTAAAAGCACTAAAAGTAATAAAAGCACTAAAAGTAATAAAAGCACTAAAAGCACTAAAAGCACTAAAAGCACTAAAAGCACTAAAAGCACTAAAAGCACTAAAAGCACTATAAGTATTAAAAGCATTAAAAGTAATAAAGGCATTTAATGAAGTAATAGTGTTAAATAATGTATTTGTATTAAATAGTAATAGTATTAAAGGTAAAAGTAGAAATTGTGTAATAACGAGATTTTAAGCCAAGAGAACTAATATATAAAGAAGTATTACCGGTAATTTTCCTTCATTAATTCAGTCAGTTTTCTATTTAGGTGCTCCTTTAATTTACCGCATTTCTCTACGGAGAATTGATACTTATCAAGACTCCAGTATTCTTTCGGGTAATCCCAGATAGGATGCTTCTTAGCTTCGCCTTCCCACTCATAACGGGGAGAGATGTGAGCGTGGAGATAATTATCGGTGTTCCCCAATATATCATAATTAATACGAATTACCGGGCTGCATACGTCAATTAAGGCATCACCGATTAAGCTCATATCAAGAAGAAAGGCCTCTCTCTGTGGGAGATTTAAGGCGTTCAGGCTGAATGCCTTAGGATATGAGAGCAAGATGCAGTAACCCGGCAGGAACTGGGGATCGGCCAGTACCACAAAGCCACTTTTCATCCTTGTTATCACGGTGGGGTTTTCACCCTTTAATGCAGATGCTATACGGTCTGTTTTCCATTCTTCCATAATATCCTCACCTTCTTTTATCGGGAATACATCTATACAGCTATGCTTTCCACGAATTCTGTGATGCAAAATAATAGATACCATCTTATCATCGCATTACAGGAAGAAAAAGTCAAAGGTTTGTTCGTGCAGTGCATAATAATTATTGGATTGTCTTTTGTACTTATCTTAAACATTGTGATATCTTTGAAGAAGTCATCAAACTGATTCACCATGGTACTCATCCCTTCGCCGGTTACTGTTCTAATTTCTAATGTTAGCAAAAGAGAGCAATTGGACTGCTGTAAAGATTATGTGAGTTTATCTGTGAGATAAAAGTAAATTATGTATATTGAGCTTAAGATTTTATTGGAAAATTAAACTTTTCTGAAAATTCACAATTTTTTCACAATTACAGGAAATACTAAGTTAGAAGATTAGTGTTTTGTTGTTCAGAAAAGTGAGGAAGCTGAATGAATAAAATGAAGTTATGCGGTCTTGCTCTGGCCGGTTTTATCGGCTTAACCGGATTAGGAACGATAACAGTAAACGCAGCGGATACAAATACTGAATCGGCAACACTGTCAGAGGTAAAACATGATAAGGACAGCAAAGAAGCTGCTTTTGATGAGAAAATACAAAAAGCAGAAAATGCCTGGAAATCCCTTACCAAGGAACAGAAAGAAGATATCTATGCACTATTAGAAGCGGAGATGGAAGACGAAGCCAAATTATTAGATAAAATGGTTGAGTATAAAGTTCTTGATAAATCGGATTCCGACAGATTTAAAGCTTTTAAAACTCAGAAGCTTAAGAAATTAAGAGAGAATGGAGAATTCCCTTTAATGAAGAGAAAGAAATAAGAGCAGTAATATTTGCTTGCAGCAGTTGACAACGATTGTGACAGCAGAGCACTAAACTTCAAAAGCTTCAGAGTTTATCAGATTGATAATTACTCTGAAGCTTTTATATAGGATTAGTGCAGAGGGGGAGATTTAACAGGTTGACGGTGAATTGTACAAAACAGAAAGAATTCATGCTTCCATTCCAAGGTATAAGAAGTCCTAATTCTCGGAAGGTTTTGTGCTAGCCATACTGTAAAACAGATAACTCGCTTCGCTCAAACAATCTGTTTTACAGTATAGCACAAAACCTTCAGAGAAAAAGGACTTCTATTACCTTTCCATAGGCGCATTCATTCTTTCTGTTTTGTACAATTCACCTGAAATCGTATCAGATAAAGAATTTTTATTTTTCACTTGATTTATACTATGAGAAAATATAGACTTATGTAACTGTAACTGTAACTGTAACTGTAACTGTAACTGTAACTGTAACTGTAACTGTAACTGTAACTGTAACTGTAACTGTAACTGTAACTGTAACTGTAACTGTAACTGTAACTGTAACTGTAACTGTAACTGTAACTGTAACTGTAACTGTAACTGTAACTGTAACTGTAACTGTAACTGTAACTGTAACTGTAACTGTAACTGTAACTGTAACTGTAACTGTAACTGTAACTGTAACTGTAACTGTAACTGTAACTGTAACTATAATTATAACTGCAACTATAACCGTAACTTTAGCTATAACTAAAGTTAAAAAAAGCTTAAAGAGATGGCACCCTAAATGGTGCAGATGAAATTCCGGCGTTAATATTTAGTGTTAAACAGGAACAGTATAAAGCTTAATCGGATAAGAATTTATTAATTCTCTCCACTCATCAGATATATCATTATCGGTAATAATAACATCAAAATCAGTTAGATCACCAAAATAAGCAGGCTTGACCTGATTAAATTTGCTGGAGTCAAATAGAAGAATTTTCTCAACGGAGGAATCCATGATAGCTTTTTTGGTAGCAACCTCATAATCAAAGACACAGGTTACACCAAGTCCTGCATGAATCCCGGCTGCAGATATAAAAGCTTTTGTAAACCTCATACTCTTTATCAGTTCAACTCCCTGAGGGCTTTCCACCATCTGTGTGGTAGGATGATATTTTCCGCCGGAAAATATCAGGGTCAGCTTCTCTTTTAACCTTAAGGAGTTAAGGATATTTGCATTATAACAAAGAATCGTAGCTTCTAAATCATCCGGTATGTTTTCTGCCAGCATTTCTGTGGTTGAGCCGGTGTCTATTACGATTATGTCCCCATCATTAATATAAGAAGCAGCAAAGGCACCTATACTTTTCTTTTCTGTGTCCTGTGTGTTTTTGGCATGATTTAATTCATAAAGAGGATTGGTCTCTTTTTGAAAAGCATTATCCCTCTCAAAATTATTATCTTTATGAAAAGCTTTATCATTTTGAAGAGTAATGTCTCTCGGAAGGGATACGTCCTTTAGAAGTGCGGCTTCTCTCCAAGAAGCGAAGCCTTTTCCGGTAGCAGGCTCCTTTTGAAGTGTGGTTCTCTTTTGGAATGTAATTTCTTTGGAAGCGATATCCTTTAGAGAAGTAATTTTATCTTCATCTTCTTTCTTATTTTCAGAACTGCTGTCATAAGAAGGATTGTAGATGGCTGCGCCATAGACATTGTTAACGATGGAATTCTGCTCCAATACAGCAAGATCTCTGCGTATTGTCATCTCTGATACGTCTAAAAGGGTTGCAAGCTCTTTAACGGTAGCTCCATTTTTGGTCTTGATTATATCAATAAGCCGGCTGAGCCGGTCCGTCTTCTTGCTCATAGTTACTCCCCTTTGACTTTTCATAATTTATGTTAGTATTATAACATTTTGTGGATATATATTCAATACTATTCTTAATACCTTAAGTTTTGCTCTAAGTATCACAATTTCTGCTATAAAATGTGAGAAGTATCACAAAATTTTGTTGACCAGTGCAGGGAAAAGTGATAGTATAGAGGTAAGGAAACAGATAGTATATACGGAGCAAAGCACCCTCACTTACAAAAGAAAATAGTGGTAATGCTGTATATGAGCAACTGTTTCATATTCTGCTGCTTATCTTTCTGGTACATACTCTTATTTTAACTGCATGACATTACTAATCTATGTTTTAAATTTGTAAAAAACCATATACTAACCGTAATTTCTTTCGGCGTCATGGTTTTATATTTATGCATAAAATGCAGTTATTTGCAGAAATACGAAGTAAGAACTCTTTAGGGTGTGTTAAAGAACTGCTGAATGAAGTTTGTTCTGCATATTACCGTTAAAAGAAGTAAATTCTAAAAGCAGCAGTTTAGCAGAGATATACTTTTCTTATCAATAAGAAATGCTGTAGCTATCAATGAGAAAGGCTAGGCGTGTAGTTTCCTGGTACTGCATCAGTGAAGTTTATGATTAGTAGTACCAATCACCAAAAATTCAAGGAAGGTTTGGGAAAGAGGCTGTTATGAATGAATTAGAAATGCTGCGTTATGTTGACCATACCCAATTAAAAGCGGTGGCAACCTGGGAAGATATAAAAGTATTATGCGATGAAGCGTTAGAGTATGGCACAGCATCTGTATGTGTTCCACCCAGCTATATCGGGCGTATCAAAGCAGAATACGGTGACAAGATCAATATTTGTACAGTTATTGGATTTCCGTTAGGGTACAGCACGGCAGAGACCAAAGCCTTTGAGTGCAGACAGGCACTGGAAGACGGAGCT
The DNA here is from genome assembly GCF_033100115.1 of Anaerocolumna sp. AGMB13020. NCBI lineage: Bacteria > Bacillati > Bacillota > Clostridia > Lachnospirales > Lachnospiraceae > Anaerocolumna > Anaerocolumna sp. AGMB13020. The sequence goes on from NZ_CP136910.1 coordinate 3,644,577, forward strand.
GCTGAGATTGATATGGTTATCAATATTACAGATGTTAAAAACGGTGCATACAAAAAAGTGGAAGAAGAAATCGCTCTGCTTAAGCAGATAACCGGAGATAAAATCCTTAAGGTTATCATTGAAACCTGCTATTTGACCAAAGAGGAAAAGATTGCAATGTGCCATGCAGTTACCAATGCGGGAGCTGATTTTATCAAGACTTCCACAGGTTTTGGTACCGGTGGAGCTACAATGGAAGATGTAACTCTTTTCAAAGAGCATATCGGACCCGATGTGAAGATAAAAGCTGCCGGCGGAGTAAAAAATTTGGACGATTTGAAAGCTTTTATTGAGGCTGGATGTGCAAGAATCGGAACAAGCTCTGCAGTAAACTTTGTAAAAGGTTTAAAGACAGAAGGCTATTAATTTATTGAAATAATTGTTATATATTGGAATGCGCAATGATTGAATTGTATTAAACTTAATTTAATTAACTGTTTGGTGATTTTTTTAAAAGATAATTAAGTTGTAACAGCTATATTCATTCATAAACGCAGTATCGCTTGGTTCGAATGTTTCCAATAGACAGATTGTGTACAATGATTTAAAATATGCAAAGAGGAGGAACACTATGAGTACACCTACACCGCATATTGCGGCAGGGAAGGGCGATTTCGCGAAAACCGTATTGATGCCCGGAGATCCCTTAAGAGCTAAATTTGTAGCTGACAATTACCTTGAAAATGCTGTATTGGTAAATCCTGTTAGAGGAGTGAACGGATATACCGGAACCTATAAGGGCAAGAAGGTATCCGTTATGGCAAGCGGAATGGGAATGCCCTCCATTGGTATATATTCCTATGAACTGTATCATTTTTATGATGTGGACAACATTATCCGTATTGGAACTGCCGGTTCCATGCATAAGGATTTAAAGATCAGAGATATAGCCTTTGCTATGGGTGCCTGCACCAATTCAGATTTCGCCAGCCAGTTTGAACTGCCCGGCACTTTTGCACCAATCGCATCCTATGACCTATTATCCAAAGCGATCAAAGTGACAGAAGAGATGGGAATTCACTATATGGCGGGTAATTTCTTATCCTCAGATACTTTTTATGATGATTCCCAGGGTACCATGAAATGGGCCAAAATGGGAGTTCTCTGCGTGGAGATGGAAGCAGCAGCTCTTTATATGAACGCTGCAAGAGCCGGCAAGAATGCACTTGCTATCTGTACCATTTCCGATTCTATCGTTACAGGAGAAGCAACAACGGCAGAAGAACGCCAGGAAAGCTTCCACGACATGATGAAGATTGCGCTGGAAATTGCGTAAGCACATCATAAGAGCAGAATCGCAGTTGTATTAAAACTACGGTTTGGAGTCAATGTCTGTAAAGCGGCTGCCAAGTGTGGCTGATTTAAGAAAAGTTTTCAAAAACATATTTTTAGGGAGGAATGAAAAAATGAAATTATTTAAAAAAGCATTAAGTATTGCTTTAGCCATGACGTTAGTATTCTCATTAGCAGCATGTGGCTCAAAGAACAACAATGGCAATAACACTGGTTCTACCGGAGAAACAACACCTACTACTGAAGCTACAACAGAAGCAACACCTGAAGCAACTGACAATTCCGGTTCTGACACTTATGAAATCGCTCTGATTACCGATATCGGTACCATCGATGACAAGTCCTTTAACCAGGGATCCTGGGAAGGTGTTGAAGCTTATGCAAAAGAAAACAACAAGACTTACAAATACTACAAACCTACTGAGAAATCCGATGAAGCTTACCTGACAAGCATTGATCTTGCAGTAAAAGCTGGTGCAAAACTTATTGTTTGCCCCGGATACCTTTTCGAAGTACCTGTTCATACAGCACAGACAAAATATCCTGAAGTAAAATTCATCATCTTAGATGGTGTTCCTCACGCTGGTGACTATACTCCTGATATTGCTTCCAACTCCTACTCCATTTTCTATGCTGAGCAGGAAGCTGGTTTCCTTGCTGGTTATGCAATCGTAAAAGAAGGCAACACAAAGTTAGGTTTCATGGGTGGTATTGCTGTTCCTGCGGTTATCCGTTATGGTTACGGATTTGTACAGGGTGCTGAGTATGCAGCAAAAGAGTTAGGTCTTGCTGCTGGCAGCGTTGACGTTAAATACACTTATGTTGGTAATTTTGATGCTACACCTGACAATCAGGCAAAAGCAGCTTCCTGGTATAATGAAGGAACGGAAGTAATCTTTGCTTGCGGTGGTGCTGTTGGTAACTCTGTTATGAAGGCTGCTGAAGCTGCAGGAGCAAAAGTAATCGGTGTTGACGTTGATCAGTCTACCGAGTCTGATACAGTTATCACTTCTTCTATGAAGAACTTAAAGAAATCCGTATATGATGCATTAGCAACATATTATGCAAATGCATTCCCCGGCGGAACTTCTGTAACACTTGATGCTACAACAGAAGGTGTTGAGCTTCCTATGGATACTTCCAAATTTACAAAGTTCACAGCTGATGATTATGCAGCAATTTATGATAAGATTGTTAAGAAAGAAGTTACTATCTTAAATGACACAACAGCAGTTGGTTCTGACGGTGCAGCTATTGCAGATGCAAGCGGTCTTCCTGTTGAAAGTGTAAAGGTTGAAGTAGTTAAGTAATTAACGCATAAAGACTATTTATATATAAGCTGTTATAAGTTTTTAACCGAAGAAAACGAAAGTTCAACTTATATAACAATGAGGGTACCTATTAGTTTAAGTACCCTCATTTTTAAAGAAAGCTTAGGAGGACTGTATGGAATATGTCATTGAAATGAATCATATCACGAAAGAGTTCGGTAATTTTAAAGCTCTTGATGATGTAACGCTGCGAGTTAAAAAAGGAGAAGTTCATGCTCTTCTTGGCGAGAACGGAGCAGGAAAATCTACATTAATGAGCGTTTTATTTGGTTTATATCAAGCGGAGCAGGGAGAGATTAAAATAAACGGCAAAACCGTTAAGATTAACAATCCCAATGATGCCAATAATCTTAATATCGGCATGGTACATCAGCATTTTAAACTGGTGCATAATTTCACAGTCCTGGAAAGTATCGTTTTAGGCCGGGAGACCGTAAAGGGCGGCTTCCTTAAGATGGATGAGGCCAGAAAAAAGATTGTAGAGTTAAGCGAACATTATAAACTAAAAATAGACCCCGATTCCTATATCTCAGATATTACTGTAGGTATGCAGCAAAGAGTAGAGATCCTTAAGATGCTCTACCTGGATAACGAAATTCTGATTTTTGATGAGCCCACTGCTGTATTAACTCCTCAGGAAATCGATGAATTGATGAAGATAATGAAGAATTTAGTAGACGAAGGCAAATCTATTATATTCATTTCACATAAATTAAATGAAATCAAAGCGGTAGCCAATCGCTGTTCTGTATTGCGCAAAGGCAAATACATCGGAACCATTGATGTAGAAACTGCCACCAAAGAGACCATGTCAGAGATGATGGTTGGCCGTAAGCTTAGTTTCAACCTTGAAAAAGCGGAAGAGAAGTTAGGAAATGTAACCTTAAAAGTAGAAGGGCTCTCTGTTAGTTCAAAAACTTCTCATAAGAAAGTCGTCAATGACGTTTCTTTCGAAGTGAAGAAAGGTGAAATTGTTTGTATTGCGGGAATTGATGGAAATGGACAGTCTGAACTTGTATATGGTATTACCGGACTTATGCCAATACAATCCGGTAAGGTATCATTAAACGGTAAGGATATCACAAAGGACTCCATCAGAAAAAGATGTTTGGCAGGTATGGCACATATACCGGAAGACAGACACAAACATGGCTTAGTTCTTGATTATACCCTTCAGCAGAATGCTGTACTTCAGACTTACTTTGAACAAAGATTTCAAAAAGCGGGTTTTATCCGTTTTGATGCCATTAGAGAATATGCAAGAAAACTGATTAAGCAATATGATATCAGAAGCTCTCAGGACGAAGAATCCACAACCAGAGGCATGTCAGGCGGTAACCAGCAGAAAGTTATCATTGCCAGGGAACTTGACAGGGACCCGGATATCGTACTTGCCGTACAGCCTACCAGAGGACTTGATATCGGTGCTACGGAATATATACACAAACAGCTGATAAAACAAAGGGATAACGGAAAGGCTGTATTGTTGGTTTCTCTGGAATTAGATGAAGTTATGGATGTCAGTGACCGTATTCTTGTAATGTATGAAGGTGAGATTGTTGCTGATCTTAATCCGAAAGAGGTAACGGTACAGGAACTTGGACTCTATATGTCCGGCTCCAAAAGAAAAATCGCAAATGAAAAGCCGGGTGCTTAATTCTTGTTATGAAACAGTTATTAAGGGATAACGTTACAGAGGTTGTCTGTTTGCGAACCTGTAGCTGTCTAATAGACGGTATCCGTTAAACCGCTTAAGTTATTTTCGGATATTGAGATAAGAATTATGCCAAGAGCAGGAAAGAGGATATATATGAAGAAGCGGAAATTTATGTTAAGCAAGGGCGGCAAGGATTTTATTGCATCCATTATAGCAATTGCTGCCGGACTTCTTATCGGATTGATCATATTGCTTTTTAGTAATTCCAAGCAGGCTTTCCCGGCTTTCGGAATGATACTAAAGGGAGGATTTACCGATGGTCTGGTGGGCATTGCACAGGTATTTTATCTGTCCACACCCATTATACTGACTGGTTTATCCGTAGGCTTTGCCTTTAAAACAGGACTTTTCAACATAGGTTCCTCCGGTCAGTTTACCTGCGGAGCTTTTGCAGCAGTTTACATTGGTGTAAAATGGACCTTTTTACCCGGTGAGATTCACTGGGTGGTAGCACTTATCGGAGCTCTGATAGCCGGAGCTTTATGGGGAATGGTACCCGGAATCTTAAAAGCAGTTGCAAATGTTAATGAAGTAATTACTTCTATTATGATGAATTATATTGGTATGTATCTGGTAAATATCTTAATCGTTAAGTATGTATACGATCCTATTAAGAGTCAGTCTGTACCTGTTGCCAAAACAGCAATTATACCCAAAGCCGGACTGGATAAGTTATTCCAATCCAATAATATAAATATCAGTATATTTATTGCTATCTTAGCTGTTATTGTCATTTATATTGTATTAAACAAAACAACCTTTGGTTTTGAGCTGAAAGCCTGCGGTTTAAGTCCCGACGCCAGCCGTTATGCCGGAATCAATGCAAAACGAAATATTATCTTATCCATGACCATAGCCGGAGCGCTCTCCGGACTTGGCGGAGGTCTTCTCTACCTTGCTGGTTCCGGTAAGTATATGCAGGTTCTGGATGTACTTGCTCCTCAGGGTTTTAATGGTATATCCGTAGCGCTCCTTGGTATGTCCAATCCCATCGGTATACTGTTTGCAGGACTTTTTATCGGACATATTACGGTAGGTGGAAACAATATACAGCTCTATGATTTCGTGCCTGAGATCGTAGATATTATTATCGCTACTATTATATACTTTGGTGCTTTTGCTTTGCTAATAAAGAGTATCATCGGCAAAATAAGAAGAAAACCTTCTGAGACAGCCCCAGTAAAGGAGGAAAAATAATGGATATTTTATATTTTATCGTACAACAGACCATGTTTTTCGCAATTCCTCTCTTAATCGTGGCTTTAGGAGGAATGTTCTCCGAACGAAGCGGTGTGGTTAACATTGCATTGGAAGGTATTATGGTTATGGGCGGATTCTTTGGTATCGGCTTCATTCATATCTTTGAGTCCAGGATGAGCGGACAGCTCCTTCTGCTACTGGCATTATTGGTAGCAGCCATTTCAGGGGGTATATTCTCTCTGCTACATGCGTTCGCATCTATTAATCTGAAAGCTGATCAGACCATCAGTGGTACTGCCTTGAATTTATTTGCACCGGCTTTTGTAGTATTCGTAGCCAGAATGCTTCAGGGTGTACAGCAGATACAGTTTAAAGATACGTTTCATATGAATAAGGTTCCGTTTCTGGGAGATATTCCATTTATTGGTCCGTTATTATTTAGAAATGCCTATATTACAACATATATCGGATTAGGAATTGCTATTGTGGCAGGTATTGTTATCAACAAGACCAAATTCGGTTTAAGACTGAGAGCTTGTGGCGAGCATCCCCAGGCAGCAGATTCTGTAGGTATCAATGTTTACAAAATTCGTTATGCCGGTGTGGTGATTTCCGGTGCGTTAGCCGGTATAGGTGGATTGGTATTTATCGTACCGACCTCCACAAATTTTAATGCCAGTGTTGCTGGTTATGGTTTCCTTGCACTTGCAGTACTGATCTTTGGTCAGTGGAGAACGAACAAGATTATTGCAGCTGCTTTTTTCTTTGGTATCATGAAGACGTTTGCTTCCGCTTATTCTGTTGTTCCGGTATTAAAGACTCTTCCTATTTCCACGGAAGTGTATAAGATGATTCCTTATATTGCGACTCTTGTTATTCTTGCTTTCTCTTCCAGGAATTCACAGGCACCTAAGGCAGAAGGAATTCCTTATGATAAAGGTAGCAGGTAAGAGAGCGATTTCAGTACCGGAGTGTGTTTAGAAACTTATTTCACGTGCTGAATACTGTTAGACCAAAGGATAGTTGTATTTAAGATAGAGCTGAATAAAATAACCGCCAGGTTTTAAATATGGAGCTAATAACAATTGTCAGACATATTGTATGTGTCTGATGAAAGATGTTAACTTCGGGTTTAAAAATGGCGGTTTTTTTTGGTGTATTTTAGAATTGATTTTAGAGGCAGAAGAGGAGGTTTTCACAAGGGGACGGCGAGTTACGCAAAACAGAAAGAACTCATGCTTCCATTCCAAGGCATAAGAAGTCCTATTTCTCTGATGATTTTGTGCTTGGCATATTATAAAACTGATAACTCGCTTCGCTCAAACAATCAGTTTTATAATATAGCACGAAATCTTCAGAGAAAAGGTCTTCTAATGCCTTTCCATAGGCGCATTCGTTCTTTCTGTTTTGCGTAACTCTCCTGAAATCATATGGAAGCTTGGGTTTTTGACAGTCAGAAAGTAGAGATAAATATAAAGGTTCTATAATAAATGTTGGGTGCAATGAAACACATTCCTGGTATTTATTACAGAACCTGTTTTGGTAAATTTTAACGGGTATACAGCGTTTGTATACCCGTTGAGTTTTATTGTATGCATTGATATTTTGCTTTAACTTCGTAGGATACAATAACATTTATTTTTCTAGCTGCGCCTTCTGTCCTTTTTGTGCTCTCTTTCTTAGGCGGACTTTCTTGATACATAATTCTTTATCTTTGTATAGGAAATATTCTTCCGTTGATTTGGGGATGGCAGTTAAGACAACGGAATCACCTTTTTCAAGTTCGATGGATTTGACACCTCTGCCGGTTTTCTTCATTTCAGGTATTTCCTCTAACTGGAAGCCTAAGGAGGCACCTTTCTCTGTCAGAAGGATAACTTTTGAATCTTTTGCCAGCACTTCACTGGCTGATAACATGATGATACTTACAATTTCATCTCCTGTTTCCAGTTTCGTAGCGGAGATCGTTGAGCGAATAGTCTCAAACTCTATTCCGGATACCAGTTTTATAAAGCCGGCTTTGGTTGAAAATACTAATTGTGACTCAAAGAGCTGTTCGAAGGAGGTATATAAGAGGATGTTTTCTTTGTCTACCTTGCATAGTGTATGAATCAGAGCACCTTTATCCTTGATCTTGCACTTGGGTATCTGAGATACTTTGACCTGATGCATATTACCTTCGGCGGTAAAAAGGCAGAGCTTGTCCGTATTTTTGCAAAGGATTATGTTGGGATATTCTTTTATGGTATCCTCTGAAAGCCTCGTATAGGAGACGGAATCTATGGATTTGGTATAGCCGAACCGGTCTATTAGGATGTATAGGTCTTCAATTTTTACTTCTTCCACATAATCTACGTTTGCGATAGAGGATAGCTGTGTTCTTCTTGGTATGTTAAAGGTCTTTTTATATTCCTTTAGGGTGGTCTTAATTACCCTGTACAATTCTGCTTTGTCGTTTAGGATAAGCTTGTAATTTTCTATACTATTTCTTAAGGAATCATTTTCCTCATGCAGTTTAAGTATTTCCAGCCCGATTAATCGGCTTAATGGCATGGCAAGTATTGCCTCCGCCTGACGTTCTGTAAAGTCAAGGGTTTTAGCCTGTTTTTCGGAGGCCTTGGACTTGAACTTGATATCTGTAATGTCTCCGGAGATTAGACAGGCTTTGGCTTGTCCGATAGAAGAGCTGCCTCTCAGTATTTCTATTATCAGGTCTATTACATCCGTAGCACGAATTAAACCGTCTACAATCTCCAGCCTGTTTTCTGTCTTTGCCAGGAGATGTTCATACTCTTTAGTATAAAGCTCTTCCTGAAATACAATAAATTCCTTCAGCATGGCTTTTAAGGAGAAGACCATAGGCTGCTGCTCCTTTACAGCCAGCATATTGACGCCGTAAGTGTCTTCCATCAGAGTCTTCTTATATAATCCGTTAAGCAGATTTTCCGTATCCCGGTCTTTCTTAACTTCGATTACCACACGAATTCCTTCTTTGGAAGATTCATCTCTTACATCATAGATTTCATCAAAAACTTTGTCTTTCATAAGGATAACCAGATTTTCGACCAGTTTGGTCTTATTGCCGGCTACAGTATAGGGAATCTCTGTGATTATGATATTCTTACGGCCGTTTTCTCCGTTTTCAATTTCCGTGGCGGAACGAAGACGAATTTTTCCTTCTCCGGTTTCATAGATGTTACGGATATCTTCCTGGTTTATAATAATGCCGCCCGTAGGGAAATCAGGGCCGGGTATATATTTCATTAATTTATCAAGGGTGATTTCAGGGTTGTCCAGATATGCGATGGCACCGTCTATTACCTCTGCCGGGTTATGGGGTGGTATGTTCGTTGCCATACCTACAGCAATTCCGGTAGAGCCGTTGATTAAAAGATTCGGAATCATTGCCGGCAGTACCACTGGTTCCTTCTCGCTGTCATCAAAGTTGGGAATAAAGGGTACCAGCCCCTTTTCCAGATGGTCAAGCATTGTCATGGCGCCATCAGATAACCTGGCTTCTGTATAACGCATTGCCGCACTTCCGTCACCGTCAATGGAGCCAAAGTTTCCATGGCCGTCTACTAAAGGTATGGACATGGAATAATCCTCTGTCATTCTAACCAGTGCATCATAAATAGAACTGTCGCCGTGGGGGTGGTATTTACCCATGGTATCACCTACGATACGGGCGCTTTTACGATGGGGTTTCTGCGGGTCCAGGCCCAGCTCCTTCATAGCATATAATATTCTTCTTTGTACCGGCTTCAAGCCGTCCCTGACATCGGGAAGTGCTCTTGCGATAATTACGCTTATGGCATAATCTCTAAAGGAATTGCGCATTTCCTCCGAATAGTCAAGCTGTATGATATTTTCCGTTGTTTCTTTCATGTGTATACCCATTGTCTATCGCATATAGGCTGCGATACTGCCACAAATCAAATGAGTGAAAGAATCTTAGCGTGGCAGCCTTTCTAATAAATTTTCCTTCACTTCTGGCGACATGATGCCGCGTTTTCTGTTACCGATAGGACTCCTGAAAAAGTCAGAGGCTGAATTCTCTGAGCTTATTTGGGCTTTTTCTGCGTGAAGATGTCCTTTCTTCATACCAATACCCATTCGCGTCTAGGTGTAGTTCTATAAATATGGATTTTGTCTTCCAATTTCCATACCACGCCCCTTGCATGCTGTATCTGCTTGCAGATTCAGAATTATCTCTAACTAGTCTGAGAGTTTATAAACAACTCTCAGTATTCGCATTTTCTTCGTTTAGATATCTAGCATTTAGATATCTAGCTTTAGATATCTAGTTTTATATATCTAGCGTATATATATATCTAGCGTTTATATATCTAGCGTTTATATATCTAGTTTTATATATCTAGCGTTTATATATCTAGTTTTATATATCTAGCTTTAGATATCTAGCATTTAAATATCTAGCGTTTAAATATCTAGCGCTTATATATCTACCTTATATATCTAGTTTCTATATATCAAGCTTCGCATATTTTGCTTCTTCCATGATGAAATTTCTTCTGGGAGGAACGTTATTACTCATAAGGAGGGAGGTAATTTCATCTGCTTCCATGGTATCACTGATGGTAACCTGCGCAAGTACACGGGTATCCGGGTTTAGTGTGGTTTCCCAGAGCTGAGAAGCATCCATTTCACCAAGTCCTTTATAGCGCTGCAGAGCTATTATTTTATTTTCTTTTATTTTTCTGAATTTCTCCAGCTCGAAATCATTAAAGAGATATTCTGATTGTTTCTTTTTCTTATTTTTTAAGGTAGTTTCGTAGTCCACCTTGTATAAAGGCGGCAACCCTCTGTAAATCTTTCCTTCCAAAATCAATTCAGGCATAAACCGGTAAAAGAAAGTCATAAGGAGTGTACTGATATGTGCCCCGTCCACGTCTGCATCGGTTAAGATGATTATCTTGCCATAACGCAATTTGTTGATATCAAAATCATCTCCGATCCCGCAGCCAAAGGAGGCAATCATGGATTTGATCTCATTGTTTACTAAGATCTTCTCCAAAGAGGATTTCTCTACGTTTAAGATTTTACCTCTTAATGGAAGCACGGCCTGAGTACGTCTGTCTCTGGCAGTTTTTACAGTTCCGCCGGCGGAATCACCTTCTACGATATATACTTCGCATTCCTCTGCTTTTTTGGAGGAACAGGAGGCCAGCTTAGTCTTGGCATCTGAATCGGAAAGTTGTTTTAATACTGCAAGTCTTGCTTTGTCTCCGGCTTTTCGGGCATTGTAGGATTTCATGGAATTATCAATAATGCGTTTTAAAACTTCTATATTTTTATCAAAGTATCTCTGGACCTCAGTGGAAAAGACATCATCTACAGCACTTTTAGCGTCTGTATTGCCGAGCTTTGTTTTTGTCTGGCCCTCAAACTGAGGGTCTGGATGTTTGATGGATATAATTGCCACCAGGCCATTACGGATATCCTTTCCGTCCAGATTTTCGTCCTTATCCTTTAAGGTACCAAGTTCTCTGGCATACTGATTAATTACTCTGGTTAAGGCTGTCTTAAAACCGGTAACCAGGGTTCCGCCATCAACGACATTAATACGGTTGCAGTAGGCGTTAATCTGCTCATTATAAGACTGGGTATACTGAAAAGCTACTTCCACTTCGATGTCTCCGTTCTGACCTGAAAGATAGACAGGCTCTTCGTGGAGAATTTCCGTGTCACGATTTAAATAAGCCACAAAGCTTTTGATGCCGAACTCTTCCTGGTAAGTTACATCTTCTCCGGTATTCTCATCCTGAAAACGGATATAAAGATTTTTATTTAAATAAGCAACTTCTTTTAGTTTTTTCTTTATGGTATCGGCTTTGAATTCTACAGTTTCAAATATGGTATCATCAGGGTAGAAGGTCACCTGGGTTCCGGTATCGCTTTTATTGCATTTCCCGACAACCGGAAGATAACCATCTACCAGTTCCGTGACAGGATGTCCTCCGTTTTGGTATTCGTCCTGATAAATTTTTCCGTCCTGATGAATTTCAACGATCATACGCTTTGACAAGGCGTTAACAACGGAAGCACCTACACCATGCAGTCCTCCGGATACTTTATAGGCCGTACCGCCGAACTTGCCGCCGGCATGTAATATGGTATATACCACACGGGCGGTTGGAATATGTTTGGTGGGATGGATGTCAACTGGAACACCACGTCCGTTGTCCCGTAATGTAATTCCGCCATCCTTTTTCAGTGTTACATGTATCTGCGTGCAGTAACCTCCAAGGTGCTCATCTATGCCGTTATCAAGGATTTCCCATATAAGATGGTGAAGGCCTCTGGAGCCGGTACTGCCGATATACATACCAGGGCGCTTTCTTACAGCCTCCAAACCTTCAAGGACTACTATCTGACTGCCGGTATATTGTTCCATACATTTATTTCCTTTCGTAAATCAATCAATTATTTCTATTCTAACATATTTTAAGGGGAAAATCCATAATTTCTATACCTGTAAGGTATCAGACCCTGCTGAATTTAAGGTGAGAGGACTCTTTTAGAAGCGTATGTTAAGGAGTATAATGCATTTAATCAGAATTTAAACATTGGGATAAAAAAAGAAACAACCGGATATAAGTCATTTCTTCTTTGAATGAAAGCATACATATTAGTTCTTAAGGGATTGTTCTGCCATCTGAATCAGTGTTATCTCGTTCTGCAGCATCTCTTTGAATACGTCCACCAGATTCTGATTCTTTGAATACAGGCAGGTTGAGAACTCTTTATCATTTACTTCGCCCGTCAGGACTTTGTAGGAATCTACAATTAAACGGACCTGACAGTTAACCTGTTCTTTTCCGTATATAATGGCACCTTCCAGCTTTAGTGGCTTATCCGTTAGGATAACAACCTTGATATCTCGTGCCACGAGTTTTTTCAGGTCAGCTTCTATGAGCTCCAGAATATAGGAGGAGACGGACAGGTAAATACGCTTCTCACATTCCTCTAACATATTTCGGAGCTTGTTTAGAATATTTTCTTCCCCTTTAATTGTAATATAGCCATCGGTTTCTTTCTTTCTGGCGGGCATATTTTTGATAACCATTTCTCTTATACTGTCCAGATTGCGTATGATATTTCGGCTGAATTCTTCGAAAGGAACAGGGGTATATTTTGTTACATTGCCCTCCATAACATAAGCTGCCCCTTTTTCGACTATGCCGGCTAATGCATTATAGGTATTGGAGCGGGATATACCAGTCAGCTTGGCAACCTCATATCCGGTTAGTTCTCCGTTTACCTGCAGGGTCAGATAGATGGTAGATTCCTGCCTGGTAAGCCCGAAATGTATTAATTGTTCAACTAACTCCATCCTGGTATCCTTTCTATACTTCTTGTGAATTAATTCTTTTTGGTGTAATCTTTTGGTGTTATGGTATCTATAGTATACATTACTCAGGCAGTTAACGATGGAATTCTTTGCAGTGATTGACACCTAACAGAATTCCATAACATGTATTACCTGGTAAATATAACAGCAATACCTCAGTTGGTTATAAAAAGTATATACTTGATGCAATTAAAAGTAAATACAGATTTCCATAGAATTATTATTCCCTGGTGTTATGCATGAAAAGAACTGTTATTTTCATTACAATGGAGATATACTAATCAAAGGAAAGAAATCAACAATTTTTAAACAGCTTTCGTTTGAATGGAAGTTAGCAGCAGTGGAGCCTATTTACATAGGATGACAGAAGGAAAGGTATGAAAAACCATGAAATTATATAAATATGATACCCATGTTCACACGAGAGAAGGAAGTGCCTGTGCGGATTTTAGCGGCAGGGAACAGGCGAGGTTATATAAAAAACTTGGGTATGACGGAATAATTATTACAGATCATTTTTATAATGGGAATACGGCCGTATCTAGAAAACTATCCTGGGAACAGTGGGTGAATGGTTTTATGAAAGGCTATGAAGAGGCATTAAAGGAAGGAAATGAAATAGGACTTTCTGTTTTTTTTGGATGGGAAGAGAGTATAAAAGGCATGGATTTCTTAATTTATGGATTGGGTAAGCAGTGGCTTCTTGAAAACCGTGATATTCTGTACCTGGATCTGCAAACCCATTACCAGAAGATTAAGGAAAGCGGAGGATTTGTAGTTCATGCGCACCCTTACAGAAACCGCAGGCTTTTGACGGACTTAAAACCAGTGCCTGAACTGGCAGATGCTGTAGAGATCATGAACGGAGGAAATAAAGAAGCCCTGTTCAATCAATTAGGGGAGGAGTACGCGGCTAAGTGGGAGAAGCCTGTGACAGGCGGTTCCGATGCACATCACAAAAGAGATAGGCACGGCGGGATACTCGTAGCGGCTCCCTTCGAATCAATACAGGATTATATGGCGGTGGTTGAGGAGCGAAAAATAGAAGAAATCATTCCATTTGCGGTAAAATAATAAATATTGAGAATCTTTCTCAAATAATTAACCTTTTAAGGCTATTAACATATTGACAAGTGCCATCTGATATAATATAGTGTTCCTTATATGAAATAACATTTTGCAGAGCGTTTCCAAAACGCCAATAGCAGGTAATAGGTAACTTAGAGGTACAGGCAATTTATGTGGAAAGGATGAAGCCGTATGAAAAAAACCTTTGTGACGAAAGAGCAATTGCAGGAAATTGTAAAAGAGTATCCCACACCTTTTCATCTCTATGATGAAAAAGGTATCAGAGAGAATGCCAGAAAGCTGAAGCAGGCTTTTGCCTGGAATAAGGGCTTTAAAGAATATTTTGCAGTAAAAGCAACTCCCAATCCATTTATTTTAAAAATATTACAGGAGGAAGGCTGCGGAGCTGACTGCTCCTCCATGACAGAACTTATGATGTCAGATGCCCTGGGGTTTACAGATTCTGACATTATGTTTTCATCAAATACCACACCTCCGGAAGAATATATAAAAGCGAAGGAGTTAAATGCTATTATCAATCTGGATGATTTTACCCATATTGATTTTCTGGATAAGCTCGGGGGAATACCGGAGACAATCTGCTGCCGTTATAATCCCGGAGGTGTCTTCACCATCAGTAATGGTATAATGGATAACCCCGGTGATGCCAAATACGGGTTTACAAAAGAGCAGCTTATTGAAGGCTTTAAGAAGCTGAAAGGTCTTGGTGCCAAGCATTTTGGTATCCACTCCTTCCTTGCCAGCAATACCGTTACCAATGAATACTATCCGGTTCTTGCGAAAATAATGTTTGAGCTGGCGGTCGAGTTAAAGGAAAAGACCGGAGCAGATATTAAATTCATTAACCTCTCAGGTGGTGTGGGTATCCCCTATCGACCGGAACAGGAGCCTAATGATATTTTGGTAATCGGTGAAGGCGTAAGAAAAGCTTTTGAAGAGGTAATGGTACCTGCGGGTATGGAGGAGGTAGCTATCTTTACAGAGCTTGGCCGTTTCATGCTTGCTCCATACGGTCATCTTGTGACAACTGCCATTCATGAGAAGCATATTTATAAGGAATATATCGGTCTTGATGCATGTGCGGTAGATCTTATGAGACCTGCTATGTACGGTGCATACCACCATCTGACAGTAATGGGTAAAGAGAATGAACCTTGCGATTACAAATATGATATCACCGGTTCACTATGCGAAAACAATGATAAATTTGCGGTAGACCGTATGCTTCCCAAGATTGATATAGGTGATTTTGTTGTCATTCATGATACAGGTGCTCATGGTTATGCCATGGGATATAATTATAATGGTAAATTAAAATCAGCAGAGCTTTTACTGCAGGAGGATGGTTCTGTTAAATTAATCAGAAGGAAAGAAACGCCGAAGGATTATTTCAGTACCTTTGATTTCTGTGATATCTTAAAGGATATGAAGTATTAAAAGTAAGAATAGTAAAAGAAAAACTTAATAGACATAAATAATTGTCAGTAAAGTAAATGATTAGAGACAGGGTTTGGCATAGGTCAGATCCTGTCTTTTTGAGTATAAAAAAACGGCTGCTTAAGTAAAGCTGTCAAGCTGAGTCAGATGACTTTACTTGCTATCTGCTCTGACTATAGCTGAACATTATACGCATTATATCCTGCTGCAGACAAGGTATACAACAGCAGGTCAATATATAATTGCAAATGTATAAAAGGCAACAGGAAAATGAAATAGTGCTCCGTTAATAATGTTTTATCAAATAGCCATATACCTGTTAAATTTTGTTTCAGTCTATAAATGCGATCAATTATAGATAAATTGTATATAATATAATAGACAGACAGTTTGAGATTACTTAACCGTCGCATATAATTTTCTTGTCTTGCCCTGGTATTATGTGGATTAAAAAAGATTGAAAGGAAGCCGTCAGATATAGGATATTTCTAAGGAAACATCTATATAAAAGCCTGATAACGATAAAAAAATTCAATTTGCTCTTAATATAATAGGTCATACGTCCGATAAATATAACATGATAAGCATACAGTAATTAGACAGGTGGTGAATAAAATGAGAATTGATGCATATAACAAAATTTCACAAGTGTATCAGACCAATAACATACAAAAGACTTCCAAAAGCGTAAATGCAGCTGGAAAAGATAAGCTGGAAATCTCAAATACAGCAAAGGACTACCAGACAGCGAAGCTGGCCCTTAGTCAGGCACCAGATGTCAGGGAAGATAAGGTAAAGGACATCAAAAACAAACTGCAATCCGGAGCATACAATGTAAACATGGAAGAAGTAGCTTCCCATATCCTGGACAGATACTTTGAGAAAACCATTTAATCCGTATTAGAAAGAGGTTGAGCTGTGGCTAGTTTGATTGAAGAATTAATCACAACATTAGACCATGAATGTGAGATCTATAAAGAGCTTCTCCCCATGGCAAGAGAGAAAACACAGATTATTGTAAAGAATGATTTAAATGCTCTTCACGCAATCACCGAGAAAGAGCAGCATTTGGCGGATGACATCAATGCCTTGGAGAAAAGGCGTGAAGAGATTATCAAAAATATTGGAGTTGTAGTCAGCAAAGATCCGGCAACCATAAATATCAAAGCGGTTATCCAGATGATGGACAAGCAGCCCGCAGAAAAGAACAAACTAATCGAAATTCATGACACTCTAAAAAGAACCGTTCAAATTCTTGTAGAAATTAATAATCATAACAAGTCGTTAATCCAACAATCCCTAGAGATGATAGAATTCAATATGAATTTTATACAGAGTACAAGGATGTCACCGGGGAATCACAGCTATAACAGAGGAGCATCTGAAGTGGACATGTCCGGTGGTCAGGCAGGGATGTTTGACGCGAAGCAGTAGAACACTTTAAAACAAGTGCAAATTTACTAAAGAAGGTGAAATCTTATGAGCTTATCAAGCAGTTTACAGGTAGGAGTATCTGGTCTTACCGCTAGTCAGAATGCATTAAATACAACCGCCCATAACCTGGCAAATGTCGGAACCAAGGGTTATACCAGACAGCAGGTGGTAATGGCGGATTTTGCTTACCAGAAGTGGGGTGTTAACCACATTTCCACACTTCAGACCGGCCTGGGTGTTAACATTGAAACTGTCCGGCAGGTCAGGAGTATCTTCTATGACAAATCCTATCGTACAGAGGTAGGACGTCAGGCCTTTTATGAGGCGCAGTATGAAAGTGTTCAGGAAGTAGAGAGCATGTTCGGTGAGTTGGAAGGTGTAGCATTTCAAGATTCGCTTAAGAATTTTTGGACCTCTATTCAGGAGTTGTCAAAGCAGCCGGATGCAATCGAAGTAAGAGCCACTCTTGTACAGAATGCTGAGAGTTTACTGGAAAGAGCAGACACCATATACAAGCAGCTGAATGAATACCAGCTGAATCTGAACAAACAGATATCGGATAAAGTTTCAAGGATAAATGAAATAGCTACCGGTATAAGTGATTTAAATAAAAGAATAAGTCAGTATGAAAGTAATGGCGTGGAAAATGCCAATGATTTAAGAGATGAGAGAAACAATCTTTTAGATGAGTTGGGCGGCTTGGTAAATATTACTTACAAAGAAAATTCAAATGGCGTAGTCACTGTTTCAGCAGAGGATATGCCATTGGTAACCGAAACCGGAACCAACAAAATGGGAGTTGCCAAGGTAAGTGATTCATCCGATTTTCTAAAACCGGTATGGGTAGCATTTAACACAGATGTATTTAATCTGGACAGGCCCAGTACCACTGAAAATCAATCAGATATAGGCTCCTTAAGAGGCCTCCTTGTAGCAAGAGGGTCAGAAAAAGCCAATTATACGGATATACCTGTTAAACCCGTAGAAGCGGATTATACAGATCAGAATCAATATAAAGCAGATCTGGCGGCGTATGAAGTAAAAGCAGCGGAATATAACAAAAATGTAAATGTATCTGTCATTATGACCACCCAAGCTCAGTTTGATCAATTGATACATGGTATGGTAACCGCCATAAATGACATTCTGTCTCCCAATAAAGAAATTGAGCAGGCCGTAATTGGCGGAGTGGTAACCGTTGATGCGGATGGTAATCAAATAGTAAAAGTCGGCGGAGATGTCGTAAAGGATGCCATTGTAAAGCCCGATGGCACCATTGTAAAGAAGATTAAGGTACTCGACGAAGAAAAAGCTCCTTATGGTATGGATATACCGGGTCATACACAAGGTGAAGCACTGTTTAATCGTAAATCCACGGAGAGATACAGTGAAGAATCCATACAGGTTTATGATGCAAGCGGAACGCTGCAGACCGTCACCGTCAAGAAATATAATGAAGAAGATCCATCCGATATATATTCCCTTTTTACACTGGGTGAGATTGAAATCAATTCAAATATAAAAAATAATTATTCAAAGATTCCGTTAAGCACCAGCAAAGAAGGCGACGAAGTCGATATGAAAACTGCCCAGGCTTTAATAGATCTCTGGAGTAAACCATTTGCTTCACTTTCTCCCAACAGCCTTGCAGTGAGTACCTTTAAGGATTATTATACGAATTTTACCGGTGAGCTTGCAACAAAAGGGGATGAGTTAAATACCATCAGTCAGAATCAGGCCATCATGGCACAGAATATTGATGATCAGCGACAGGCAATCATGGGGGTCTCTTCGGATGAAGAATTGACAAACCTTATAAAATTCCAACATGCCTATAATGCATCATCCAGATATATTACTGTTATCGATCAGATGCTGGAACATCTATTGACAAGACTATAAGAGAAGAGGTGGAAATATGCCGTCAACATTTTTTGGATTAAATATTGGAACGTCCGGGTTATATACATATCAGGCAGCTTTAAATACAACCTACCACAATATAACCAATACAGAGACAGACGGATATACAAGGCAGGTATTAAACCAGAAGGCAGCCGATGCAATCAGGGTTAATGGTTCTTATGGTATGGTAGGCGCTGGAGTTAATGCTACTAGTATCAGCCAGACAAGAGATGCCTATTACGACCTGAAATATCGCAAGAACAGTGCAGCCTTCGGCGAATACAGTGCGAAACAGTATTATGCAACGGAAATAGAAAATTATTTTAATGAGGTATCAGTGAAAGGTTTCACAACCTCTTATAACTCCGTATTTGACAGCTTACAGGAGCTTACAAAGAATCCGTCCAGTCTGACAACGAGGACACAGCTTGTAAACTATGCTAAGAATATGACGGAGTATTTCAACGGAATGGCAAATAGTCTCAAAAGTATTCAGGAAGAAAGTAATTTTGAGATTAAGACACAGGTAGATCGCATCAATTCACTGGGGCAGCAGATAGCAGGTGTAACAAAGCAGATTAATACACTGGAAGCCGGCGGCGGCTTTGCGAATGACTTAAGAGACCAGAGAAATGTTCTGGTGGATGAATTATCAAAGATAGTAAATGTGTCAGTCTCTGAAAATGTAGTGGGTCAGGGCGTTGGTGTTACCAGCTATATGGTAAAGATTGAAGGACAGATTCTTGTAAATTCAAATGATTATAATACTCTGAAGGTAGTACCAAGAGAAGATAAGATAAACCAGAATGATGCAGATGGATTATATGACATCCAATGGAGCAACGGAAATGATTTTGCTTTTCAGAACACTGTATCCGGTTCCTATCTTAATTCACTTTTCCTGGTGAGAGACGGAAATAATGGAGTATATCTCAATGGTACGGTAACCGGACGGGATACGACTGCAAATACCATAACACTTGAGAATAGCACAATCAATGATATAGCCAAATTAAATATACCAGAAAGCGGAAGCATAACAATAAATAACCGTGCATTTAGCTATAAGAGCTATACGGTAACTGAAACTGCCGGTAAATTATCTTATACTTTTGAGATGGAAGAGGATATATCTACGCTGCCAGATCCCACTGATCCAGCTAACGCAGCCTACTCCGCTGGAGTAGGTGAAAATGTGGCATATAAAGGAATTCCTTATTACATGAGTCAGCTGAATGAATTGGTTCGTACCTTTGCGATGGAATTCAATGCTGTTCACAAAAGTGGATACGATCTAAAAGGTGCTCAAGGTGTTAATTTCTTTGCAGCCAAGATGCCTGCGACGGGTGATGATTATAATCTGGATGACGCTTCCAATACTACGAAACCTGTTGTTGGATATCAGTACCTGACAGCAGCTAATTTTACTGTAGCCCAGGAGGTCTATAAGGACCCGTCAAAGATAGCAACGGCCGATGCAATAATAACAGATGGGGTGGAGAATAGTAAAAATGCCCAAAAACTGTTTGCATTAAAGGATAAAACTGCAATGTTTAAGCAGGGAACGCCGGCCTCCTATTTCCAAACCCTCGTTGCAGAGATAGGAATCGATTCAAAAAAAGCTACGGATAACGCTAGTAATCAGGAAGACATCCTGGATTTGGTCAAAAATCAGAGATTATCTGTTTCGGGAGTCGATATCGATGAAGAAGCGATGAATATGGTGAAATTTCAGAAGGCTTATAATCTTTCTGCAAAAGCAATTTCTGTAATGAATGAAATTTATGATAAATTGATCAACGACACCGGAGTATAAATTGCCTTAGTCTGAAAAGGCTGATTTGAAAAAATTGGCTGCTTTCTCATTAGGATTATGAGAATATCATAGTACTGATTTGACATTAGAGAGAGACTGTAAGGGTGAAATTGGAGGGATTTATAGATGCGAATTACAAATAAGATGATGACCAATAATATGATGTCTAACATCAATAAAAATAAAAATTTATTAAGCAAACTGGATGAACAGTATGCTACCGGAAAGAAAATTCAGCGTCCTTCCGAGGACCCTATCGTAGCGGTCAGAGCCTTAAAGTTAAGAACCAATCTGTCAGAGCTGAATCAATATTATGAAAAAAATATTCCGGATGCGAGATCCTGGATGAGTGTTACGGAAGAAGCTATGAAAAATATGAATGAAATCCTGACTAAGATTAATTCCAGCTGTGTTCAGGGGGCCACAGACTCTCTTACCGCTTCCGACCGTTCAAGTATTGTGGAAACTCTCGAAGAAATGAAAAAGCAGATATACCAGGAGGGAAACGCCAATTATGCCGGAAGGTATGTATTCACTGGATATAAGACGAATTCTGCTCTGAGTTTTGAAGAAGATACCGTAAACAGCTATACTATCAAAGAGAATTTTACAGGCGAAGATTTGAGCGCCATATCAAAAGTGACTTATGGAGTAGCAGGCGGTCCTGAAATCTCTGCTCCTAGTACTATAAATACCCATAGATTAAGGCTTTCCTATGATAATTTGGATACAGCAAGCCCTACAAGTATTACATATATCGATAAAGATGGTAATCCGGGAACAATTGCTGCTGCCAATATAGTAAGTGCCTCCATAAGTAATACAACCATTGATCCCTATTCCCCGGCAGCGGGTACTATAAATTATATTCCGGAAACCGGAGAGCTGATTCTCTCGGATTCGGTATATGCATCTTTGCAGGGAGCGCAGCAGATATCGGTTACTTATGGTAAGACAAATTTTGAAGCCGGGGATTTGAAACCGGAAAATTATTTTGATTGTACAGATAATACAAACAGTGTGAATTACACCGTGACTGATCAGCAGATACAGTATGAAATAAATTTCAACCAGAAACTAACCGTTAATACGCAGGCTAAGGATGCTTTTGACCACGGAATCGGAAGAGATATCGATGAAATCTTATCTGCAGTAAAAGACGTAGAGCTTACGGAAAGCAAATTAGCAGAAGTAAAGAAGCAATTGGAAGATAAAAGTCTAACACAGACACAAATAGATGCGTTAAAGATAACCCAGCAGAATTTAGAGACTGAATTTAAGCTAAAGACTAATATTATGCAGAGTAAATTCAATATTGGTATTCGTGGAAGCAGTAAAGCGCAGGATGGTTTGAATACAGCAATTGCTGATTTGGGAACACGAACTATAAGGTTGGATCTGACGGAAGACAGATTATCAAGCCAGCAAGTGGATTTTGAAGACCTAATGTCAAACAACGAAGATGCAGACATTGCAGAGACGTATATTAAGTTGAATTCAGCAGAGACTATTTACACGGCATCATTAAACGCAGCAGGAAAAGTGGTAAGAGCAAGTCTGCTGGATTTCCTGTAAGAAATGTAATAATGTATGAAAATGTAAAATGGTATATACAAGAGAAGGGAAGTAGCGAAAGATGTTGATAGCAACCAAATTTTTTGGTGAGATTGATCTTGAAGAAGATAAAATAATTGAATTTCCTCAAGGAATTATGGGATTTGAAGGAGTTCATAAATACACCTTGCTATATGATATCGAAGAGGGTGAACAGCCGCTGGTATCTTGGCTGCAATGTATAGAAGAACCGGGACTTGCTATTCCTGTTATGAATCCTCTTTCTATAAAAGAAGATTATAATCCGGTAATTGAGGATTCATTGTTAACATCCTTTGGTGTTATGAATGATGACAATACGCTGGTCCTGGTTACGGTAACAGTACCTGCAGACGCTACAAAAATGACAGTTAATCTTAAAGCACCGTTTATTATTAATACAGATACCTGTAAAGGGTGCCAGATAATTGTAGAAAACAATGACTACCCCGTTAAATATAATGTGTATGATGCCGTTCAGAACATGAAAGGGGAGAAATAAATTATG
The DNA here is from genome assembly GCF_033100115.1 of Anaerocolumna sp. AGMB13020. Classification (NCBI taxonomy): domain Bacteria; kingdom Bacillati; phylum Bacillota; class Clostridia; order Lachnospirales; family Lachnospiraceae; genus Anaerocolumna; species Anaerocolumna sp. AGMB13020. Next base: position 3,667,314 of record NZ_CP136910.1, read on the forward strand.
CTGGCACTATCCAGAAAAATTGGAGAATCTATTATAATAGGAAATGACATAGAGCTTACAATTCTTGAGGTGAAGGGTGACCAGGTAAAGGTAGGAATTAGTGCTCCAAAATCGGTTCCTGTCTACCGTAAGGAAATCTATCTTCAAATTCAGGAATCCAATAAAGAGGCAGCTACAAGTGAGATTACCGTAGAAGGCTTAAAGAACTTATTTCGTAAATAAGATAAATTGTTTCGGGAAAGAAAGCATTGTGAAAGAACACTATAAACAATTAGGAAAAAATGCCGATAAAACAATAAATGGAATAAAATAAGAAAATGTTAATTTATTATTACTTCAACAATAAGCAAGGAAGCTTAAAAAGTAATTACATGGAGGTGTATTTTATGGCAATCGATAATATTAACTCAGGTGTTTATGGTGATGCTGCTAAAAGAGTACAGAAAGAAACGGCACATGTGGCAGCATCTCCTGTAAAGCAGGCACCTGTTAACGTAAACAGAACCAGTACGTCTGGAACGAAGGCAGCAGTTTATAAAGATAATGGACTGGATGGAACGAAGGCTGATGACGCTGTTAAAGAAGGAGAAATTGCGGCAAGACAGATTAAAGCAACGGTAACGGAAGCTAATTTCAAAGCAACCAGAACTCGCTGCGAATATTCTGTAGAAGAAAAAACCAACCGAATTTCAATAAAATTAATCGATGAGCAAACAGATGAGGTAATAAAGGAAATACCGCCGGAGAAGAGCCTGGAAATGTTGGCAAAGGTTTGGGAACTGGCCGGGTTACTGGTTGATGAGAAGAGATAGTTATACGAAAGAGGTGAATATTCATGGCAATTAGAATGTCTGGAATGATATCAGGATTGGATACGGATTCTATAATAAAAGAACTTATGTCTGCTAAATCTGCCAAGAAGACGAAACTTGTACAACAGAAGACAAAGGTGGAGTGGAAACAGGAGATATGGTCAGACCTAAATACAAAGCTTTATAAGTTATATACAGATCAGCTTTCCAAGGTACGTCTGGCAGGTAATTACGCTACCAAGAAGGTGACTTCCTCTAATGAGAATATGGTTACTGCAACGGCTAGCGCCTCTGCTGGTAGTGGATCACATACGATTGAGATAAAGCAACTTGCTTCGGCTCAATACATAACAGGTGGTAGTAAAACAGGGCTTAAGGGCAGCAGTACTTTAAAAGAAGCCGGCATGGATGTAGGAAATGTAATTAAGATTACATCTGGTACAGGCAGTACCGCAACTACTAAAAGTCTCGAGATTACTGCAACTACTACAATTAATGATCTTGTAAATACCATGAAAACAGCTGGGCTTACCGCAAGTTTTGACGAGGCACAGGGAAGATTCTTCATTACAGGTAAAAACAGTGGTGAAGCGAATGCTTTTTCTATTCAAACCTTTAAACTGGATACGGCGGAAAGTGCAGCATTTAAATCAGCCTCAGAGGCATTAAAGTCAGCAGCAGGCGTATCAGATTCCCAAATATCAACCTATCAGTCTTTGTTAGAAGATGTAGCGAAGAAAGAAAGTGCCTATAATGCAGCAACAGATAAGGTTACAGCATGGACGGAGCTTCAGGCAGCAAAGCAAAAGGTGACAGATGCAGAAGAAAGTTTCTATACTACTGCTGCAAGTAAAACAGTTATTGCAGAACGCCTCGATGAATTAAAGGAAGCAGCCGCTGGAAATGGTTCAGAAGAAGCGAAAAAAGTTTATGGAGAAATTGAAACAGCAGTTAAAAAGAAATATTATGAATTAGATGCGGATGGTAATATAAAATTACCTAAAACATTCTCCCAGGCTGCAATAAACAGTTCAAAAGCCGCAATAATGAGTGAAGCTACAGCATACATCAATAAAGGAATGAATGACGGGACGCTAACCTTTGATACGGTTGCGGAAAGAAATCAGGCAATACAAGATAAATATACGAGTTTGTTAAACGATATTGATGCTGATGAGTCAACAGCACTTGCAAAAAAAACGCAAGAATTATATAATAAGCAACTAGATACAGCTATGAGCAATTCTGCTACTATATATCCCTCTACAACAGAAGGAACTTCAAAAGTAAAGACTGAGGTTGAAGCTTTAAAAGCAGATGGAGCAATTTCAACAGCTATGAACAACTATAAAACAGCAAGAGTTGCTTATGCTAATGCAGTCAATAATGCAACTGATGTTGAAACTGGACAACTTTCTGCGATAGGGCTTGCTGATATAAAAGTTGACATAGTAAATGGGAAGCCTTCTGTAGTGAGTTCTGGAGGACCATCAGGTTTTCAGCTGAAGGCAGCAGTTGATTCTACAATTATATTAGATGGTGCTACAATCACAAATGCAGGAAATACTTTTTCAGCTGCTGGAGTTACCTATAATCTAAAAAATGCTCAAGAAGGTACAACTATAAATGTAAGTGTAACCAATGATACACAAGCTGTGTATGATATGGTCAAAAATTTTGTTAAGAGTTATAATGAAATATTAACAGAAATGAATACTCTGTATAACGCAACATCAGCTAAAGGTTATGAACCTCTTACGGATGAACAAAAAGAAGCCATGTCGGATAAACAGATTGAGATTTGGGAGGATAAGATTAAAGATTCTCTTCTTAGACGGGATGATAAGTTAGGAGGAGTATTAAATACTCTTAGAACTTCTCTTCAAGGAAGTATATCTGTAAACGGCAAGAATTACTCATTAGCCAGTTTTGGTATTGTTACGGGGGCTTATACGGAAAAAGGACTACTTCATATACAAGGAGATTCAGATGATGCTACCTATTCGGATAAAACGAATAAGCTAAAGGAAGCATTATCTTCAGATCCAGATGCAGTAGCAAATGCTTTGGCTGGTCTTACCAGTAACCTATACTCAGCTATGCAAGATAAAATGAAAAGTAGTTCCGTAAGTAGTGCATTGACCTTTTATAACGATAAGGAAATGAAGTCGCAGGTGACAGATTATACGAAACAAATTACAGCATGGGAAACCAGACTTCAGGATATGGAAGATCGTTACTATAAACAGTATTCTGCTATGGAGACAGCTCTTGCAAAATTACAGTCAACCAGTAACTCTTTGTCTGGACTATTTGGCAATTAAAATTATATAAGATTATTAACATAAGGAATAAAAATAGCGGAGGACAAAATTATGGCTATTAATGCAGCTTTAGCATATCAAAATAATGCGATACAGACAGCATCTCCCGCAGAACTCACATTAATGTTATATGAGGGTGCTATAAAATTTACCAATATAGCAATTATGGCACTTGAGGAAGGTAATGTTGAAAAAGTACACTTAAATATTGTTAAAGTAGAAAATATTATACTAGAACTACGTTCTACCCTGGATCATAAATATCAGGTGGCAGAAGATTTCGATCGAGTATATGAGTATATTTATAGATGTCTTGTAGATGCTAATGTAAAAAAAGATAAAGCAATACTAGAAGAAGCTTTAGGGTATACACGTGAGATGAGAGATACCTGGAAAGAAGTTATGAAATCAAATAAGATGAAGTAAGAGAGCGTATAAAATGGCAGAGAATCAAAATACAGTTTACCTGAATGTTCTTATTGATACCTTACGCAAAAAAGAGGAACTATTAAACACTTTAATAGAACTGACAAAAGAGCAAGAGAGTATTCTTGCAGAGAGTCCATTTTCAATGGATAGTTTTGATTTGGTTATGAATCATAAGGATGAAGCTATTAATCAACTGAATCAGGTAGAGAATGGATTTGAACTAATTTACCAGAGAGTGGAAAAAGAACTACCTGCCAAGAAAGACCAGATTAAGACGGAAATCCTGGAGATTCAAAAGCTAATTCGAAATGTTACCGATAAGAGTATGGTGATACAAGCTCTGGAATCTAAAAATAAAGAGAGATTAATTATGCAATTAGCAGGAAGACGTCAGGAAATACGCAGTTTTAAAGCAACGAATCATGCAGCTGATAGATACCATCAAAATATGGCCAATCAGCATCAAGAAGGACAATCTTATTTTTTAGACAAAAAGAAGTAGAAAATAATTTATTTTTTTATTTATACTATAAAGTCCTAAAAAATAATGTCGATATATAATATAAGTAAAACAAATTTACTTAAAACAACAGCAGCATGGATGCTGCTGAACATTCAAGGAGGAATTTATTATGATAGTACAACACAATATGGCAGCAGCCAACACTAACAGACAGTTAGGTATCACAAACAGTAGCCTTGCTAAGAAAACTGAGAAGTTATCTTCCGGTTACAAAATCAACCGTGCTGGTGATGATGCAGCAGGACTTTCTATTTCAGAGAAAATGCGTGGACAGATTAGAGGTTTAGAGAAAGCTTCTACTAATGCTCAGGATGGTATTTCACTTATTCAGACAGCAGAAGGTGCTTTAAATGAATCTCATTCCATTCTTCAAAGAATGAGAGAGTTAACAGTACAGGCATCTAATGATACTAACGTTAGTGCAGACCGTGATGCAATCCAGGCTGAGATTGGACAGCTTACTGAGGAGCTTACTAGAATTGCTAGTCAGACAGAGTTCAATAAGCAGAAATTGTTAGATGGTACATTAACACAGGTAAATCTTCAGGTTGGCGCTAATAATGGTCAGAGTATTTCCTTCTCTATTGACTCTATGGATGCTGCTGGATTAAGTGTAAGTGGTGTAAGTACAAGTGTATCTGATTACGCTTCTGCTACAGCTTCACTTACAACAATTGATAAAGCATTAGAATCTGTATCAAAACAACGTTCATTAATGGGTGCTATGCAGAATCGTCTGGAGCATACAATTGCTAATGCTGATAATACAGCTGAAAATTTACAGGCATCTGAGTCCCGTATCCGTGACGTTGATATGGCAAAAGAAATGGTTGGATACTCAAAAGACAGCATTCTTCAGCAGGCTGCTCAGTCTATGCTTGCTCAGGCAAATCAGGCAACACAGGGTGTTCTTTCATTATTAAGATAATTACTGTCATAAAAAAAGAGTCGATATTTATATCGGCTCTTTTTTTACGAAAAAATATACATATTAATGTTATATCATAGAAGAAAAATGTCGATATAGCTAGTACTGATTGAATAATTAGATAAATTGATTATACTAAAGATAGAAGCTGGGGTAATGAAAAGTAGAATTAGAGTATTAGTTTTAAATCTATGAATAGCTCAAGAGGTAATAAGATGAGAATACTGTTTTTTGATTGGAAGAGTTATGGAAAAGAACATTTAGTAAAAGGATTAATAGATTTAGGTTTTGAAGTAGAAAGAATATTATTTGATCATGAAATAGATGATAATAAAATATATGAAGATAAGGCAAAAGAACTTTTATCATACCAATATTATGATTTAGTATTTAGTTCTAATTATTTTCCTACAATAGCTAATGCATGCCATGAAAATGGTATAATATATATATCCTGGCTGTATGATAGTCCATATGCGAGAGTATGGGACACAACAGCATATTATCCTGAATGTTATATTTTTTCATTTGATCAAAAGTTATGTGATGGCTTGAAAAAAGAAGGAATTCAAAATGTATACTATATGCCACTAGCAGTTGAGGTTAATAAACTAGATGAAATACAAGCAACTGATAGTCAAAAAGAACAATTTGAGGGGGATGTAGCATTTGTAGGATCTCTTTATGATAATAAGAATACATTTGCAAAGTTAATAAAAAAGAATAAACTGGAGTTCCATAAAGGATATTTAGATGCTGTGATAGAAGCTCAAACAAAAATTCAAGGGGTTAACTTTTTAGAAGAAATTTTAGAACCCAAAGATATCAGTGATATGGTAGATAAGCTAGTCGTTAAATTACATGGACATGGTGCGCTTGCATCAAAAAATATGATATATGCAAATTATTACCTTGGACAAGCTGTGACCTTAAAAGAACGAAGTAACATGATAAAACGTATTTCAAAGAAATACAAACTAAACGTTTATACGCATAGCAATATAGGTAAATTTAAAAAAGTTATTAATAAAGGCTCAGTGGATTACTATAAAGAAATGCCCTTGGTATTCCGCTTGAGTAAGATAAACTTAAATATGACTTTACGTTCCATCCAGACGGGTATTCCGCTTAGAGCCTGGGATATTATGGGGTCAGGAGGTTTTTTACTGACGAATTATCAGGCAGACTTCTTAAAACATTTCGAACCTGGAGTTGATTTTGATTATTTTTTAGACGAAGATGATATGATGAGAAAAATCGATTACTATCTGGAACATGAGGAGGAACGTCAGCAAATTGCAAAAAGTGGATATGAGAAAGTAAAAAAATACCATAGTTATAAAATTAGATTAAAGGAAATGTTTCAGATAGTAGAGGAAATGGAGCAACGCGGATGGATATAGTTATTTGCAGTGTGGGAGAAGAGATTGAAACATCTATAGCAGAGGTTCTGGAAAAGTTGGGATACGAAATATATGTATTTCGCAAAGCAATTAATGATCAAGATTATGATCTGGAATATTTTCAAGCATTAGTGAGTTTTATCGATGAAAAGTCAATTGACATGGTTTGGAGTATAGGTTATCTTCCTATAATTTCAAGGGTTTGTAGTATGAAACACAAAATATATATTTCATGGATAATAAGAGAATTCTGGAATACATTGTACTCGGATACAATAAAGAACTCAATCAATTATATTTTTATCGGTGAAGAAACAGTTGCAAAACAGTTTTATAAGAATAACCCTGGACATATTTTCTACTTGTCACCAGGAGCAGCGATAAAAGATGTAAACATAATGCCTGACACTGTGGGACTTTGTTTCCTGGATGCTAAATATCCTATTTATTATTTGAAAGATGATAGCAGAGAATACCTAAAAGGTTATATCAGGGGAATGGTAGAAGCACAAAAACGTGTATATGGTTATCATTTTCTTCCTAAGCTTTTAACAAAGAAATTAAGAAACGAAATAGAAGGAGTTCTGTCAGAAGAAGATAAAGGGAAGGACTATACAAAGAAAGCTGTTTCAGACATGATTGATGATTTTCTATGCGATACGATTACAAAAGATGAACGGGATGAAGTGGTAAAGCTTATTGAAAACCTAGGGATTTATAAAATTAACACTGAAATTAGTCAGATTAATGTAAATATAACATCAAGAAAATGGAAAACGGGGATACCTTATGATATTCTTCGCATTATGGGAGCAGGTGGATTTATACTGACGAACTATCAACCTGGAATGGAAGAATATTTTTGTATTGGTGATGAGATTGCACTTTATGAGGATAATAAGGATTTAATGGATAAAATAAAATATTACATTTCACATGAAGAGGAACGAGAAAAAATTGCTAATAAAGGGAAGAAAAAAATTGAAGAGCTTTATACATTAGAGCACAGGATTGCAGATATGTTTTATTTACTTAGCGAGGCATTTTAGTATGAAAATATTATTTATTAGTTGGTCATCTTACGGGGTAGTTAATTGGATAAATGCAATGAAGTGCAATGGACATAATGTGACTGAAATGATATTTGCTTCTTTATCAGAAGATGAGGATAAAAATTTACAAGAACAGATTACAAAAGTTATTTTAGATGGCAGATATGATGTGGTTTGTTCCTTTAATTTCTTTCCGATACTTTCTATAGTAACGAAGAAAGCGAACTGTAAATATATTGCATGGGTATATGACAGCCCTTTACTTCATCTCTATTCCGTTGAAATAGCAAATACTAATAATTATATTTTTTTATTTGATAAGAAACAGTATGAAGAACTTTATCACAAAGGAATTCGGACAGTTTATCATCTTCCTCTTGCTGGTGTTGTAGACAAAACAGAGGAGCCAGAAAGTTATTGTTCAGATATAACTTTTGTTGGTAATCTATATAAAAATAATAACTTCTATGACAATATAGTTTTTCTTCCAGAAAAGTTAAGAGGATATTTGGATGGGGTAATGGAAGCTCAGAGGAAGATTTATGGGTATTACTTAATGCCTGAATTGCTAACTGACAATATAATAGAAGATATAAAGAAATATGTGAAATTTGACTTAGGAGACCAGTTTTTCGTTGACGATAGAATAATTTTTTCATCCTTATTTTTAGCTAAAAAAGTTGCTAATCTAGAACGGGAAAGTATTCTTAATAATTTGGCTAAATACTTTAAAGTGAAATTGTATTCCTATGAAAAGATAGAGAACCAAAACATAGAAAATTGTGGTACAATTGACTATGGACATGAAATGTATAAATTATTTAGACACAGCAAAATTAATATTAATTCCACTTTACGGTGCATACAGACAGGGATAAACCTGCGAACAATGGATATATTGTCTGCAGGTGGATTTTGCTTAACCAACTATCAGGAAGAGTTAAGTGATCATTTTCAGATCGGAGAAGACTTAGTAGTATATGAAAGTGAATTGGATTTGCTGGAGAAAGCTGCTTATTTCTTAAAAAATGAAGATCACCGGAGAGAAATAGCGAAGAATGGTCAAAAACGAATAGAAGAGTGCCTCACTTTTGATAAGCAAGTGAAGCAAATGATGCAAATAGTAATGCAATAGTACAAGAGAAGCGTAGGTGGTATATTTGAATATATTATATGCTAATTGGCAGTGTCTAGGCGCTACAGATGTAATAGAGGCATTTCATAAGATGGGAGCAGAGGTTTATGAAATAGAGATTAGTGATTCCAGTCATGTTGGTATTGATTGGGATTTCGTAGTATCGTTAGGAGCTATACTTGAGAACAATAAGATTGATGTAATATTCTCCTTTAATTTTTTTCCAACTCTATCAGAGGCATGCTATAGATATGGTAGAAAGTACCTGTCCTGGGTATATGACAGCCCAAGTCTCAAAGTATATTATCCCAGTATAATCAATGAATGTAATTATGTATTTATTTTTGATCAGGCGGTTGCCCTTGAATTGCAGCAAAAAGGTGTTACAACTGTATTTTATAGTCCTTTGGCAGTAAACATAGATAGATTAGCTAAATTAAAGCAAAGTGAATTGGATAGAAAACGTTATCAATGTGAAGTGGGATTCGTAGGTTCACTTTATAACGATGAACATAATCTTTATGAACGATTAGAAGAAAAAGCGAGTGATCCCTATCTTATTGGTTATCTTGAAGGTATCATGGAAGCTCAAATGAAAGTCTATGGTTATAATTTCCTGAAAGAAAGCCTTACACCCCAGATTTTAAAGAAAATTAGTGATAGTATGCCAGTAGATATACCGGAAGGAGCCTTTACAGACAAAGAATCAATCTATACAGATTTTTTCCTTTGCCGTCGCATGGCTTATCTGGAACGTACAAGAATTTTAACACAGTTGGCTGAAGATTACCAAGTGTATCATTATACAACGGATGCTACTTCTTGTTTTGGAAAAGTAATTAACAGAGGGAAAGTAGATTATTACGACGAAATGCCATTTGCATTTAGATACGCTAAAATAAATCTAAATATAACTCTGAGAAGTATTAAGACAGGGATACCGCTCCGAGCTATGGATATTTTAGGGGCTGGTGGATTTCTGCTTACTAATTATCAAGAGGATTTCTTACAACATTTTGAGCCTGATGTCGATTATGTTTATTACGGTAGTATAGAAGAACTGAAAGATAAGGTAAGTTGGTATTTAAAGCATGATAGTGAACGGCAGAAGATAGCGCAAAATGGAAGAGACAGAGTTGAAAAGAATCATACTTATGTAAAGACGTTAACAGCGATGATGAAAGTGGTGGGATTACATGATTAAAATTAGTCTATGTATGATTGTAAAAAATGAAGAGCATAATCTTGATTACTGCTTGCGCAATATAGCTGAGTATATGGATGAAATAGTAATTGTAGATACTGGATCAACGGACGGTACCAAAAAGATAGCCAAGAAATATACACACAAAGTATATGATTATAGCTGGAGAGATGATTTTTCGGCTGCTCGCAACTTTTCTATCAGTAAAGCAAGTAATGATTATATTCTTGTACTAGATGGTGATGAATTTATTCAAAGTATTGATATAAATGAAGTAAAGCGATTAATTGAAAATAATCCTTTTATGATAGGTCGTATACTTCTAACAAATGAATATACGCGTAAAGGAAATTTGTTTAGATTTCAAGAACGTTTAAATCGACTATTTCCAAAAGAATATTATAGATACAAGGGTATAATACATGAACAGATAACTTTGTTAGATAGCAGTAAGGGAAGAATTGGGTGGCCAGATGATACCAATGGGAATACCACTGTTAATCTACCTATTTCAGTTCTGCATGTTGGTTACGAAGGAGATTTGGAGGTACGAAGAAAAAAAACTAGTCGCAATATTAGTCTTCTGGAAAAAGCATTGCAACAAAATGAAAATGACCCATATATTTTATATCAATTAGGAAAGAGTTATTACATGGAAGAGGACTACAATAAGGCATGTAATTATTTTGAACAAGCTCTTAGTTTTGACCTAAATACCAAACTTGAATATGTTCAAGATATGGTAGAAAGTTACGGATATACCTTGATAAATACTGAACAATATGATACTGCATTAGGTTTGCTTAACATTTATGATGAGTTTAGCCAATCAGCAGATTTTGTTTTTTTGATAGCTTTAATTCTGATGAACAATGGTAAAATAAATGAAGCAATTGATGAATTTAAGAAAGCAACACAATTACCAAAGGCAAAGATGGAAGGTATTAATGACTATTTATCGTATTATAATATAGGTGTCATATATGAATGTTTAGAAGCATATGAGAAAGCGAAATACTACTATCTTAAATGTGGAGATTTTGAAGTTGCTAAAATGAGATTAAAAGAGTTAAGAGGATAAGCTTGAAAGTAATGAATATTAGATAGATAATACTCAATATGCTTCAAACAAAAGACATAAGGTTATGATATGCAATGGTTGAATTCATGTTCTGACTATCTTAAAAGAAAGTGTAGGAAGTAAAAAAATTATTGATAATATGGTCATGGAATGAAAAAGGGGTAATCATGATGAATTGATATTTAGTACTTATTTAATGAGTAAGAACCTAAATCTTAATTTAAGAGATTAAGGTAGTATTCAAAAAATATTAGTTTCATAATAAAGGTTATTTGAAAATTAGTTAATACTAAGCAAGTCTGAAGATTAGCTATGTATAATGAAAGATAGACAAATAACTTGTATAAAATGCTATGGAAAGGGTGCTGACTTTTATGAATGGAGAGTATTTGATTTTATCAGATATTCATGGTAATTGTAATGCTTTAAAAAAAATTCTCGAAAGTGTACAACTAACAGATATTAATGGAATAATCATATTGGGTGATATTATAGATTATGGTGCGAGGTCAAATGAAGTAATCTCATTACTAAGTGAAATACCAAAGGAATATATAATAGTTAATATTTTTGGAAATCATGAAGAAGCTATATTAATGAATAACTTTGATAGATTTTCATCGTTAAGGGGGATACAATCGGCACAATATACTTCAAGTATTTTAACAAAAGAATCTAGGGAATATCTCGAAAAAATGTCTTCTAGTGGAAAGGCGGAGTTCAGTTTAGCTGGTAGGAGTTGTCTTGCTGTACATGGATCACTGAATGATTGTTTTTGGAAAAGTATAGATCCGGAAGAGGTGGAAGGATATTATATGGATTATGATTATGTGTTTTCAGGACATTCTCATATTCCTCATGCATTTTACAAATTTTATAGTAATGATGATCAAAAATACAGAAATAAAAAGAGAACATTATTTATAAATCCAGGTTCAGTTGGACAACCAAGGAATCACAATCCCAATGCTTCTTTTGCGGTTCTTAATATATTTACAGAAGCGGTAAAGTTAATGAATGTTAGATATGATATTGAAGAAGAGCAGAATTATTTTACACGTGAAATAGATGAATTTTATAAAGTACGTTTAGAAAGAGGTATTTAGATGAAAAAAGTATATACATGTATTTCTACTGATATTATTCAAACAGGTCATATAAAGGTAATAGAAAAAGCCGCAGAATTAGGTGAAGTTACTGTTGGTATACTCAGCGATAGTTGTGTGGCAATGTATGAAAAGTATCCTATAATACCAAGAAGTGAAAGAATGAAAATAATCGAAAGAATTAAAGGGGTTTCACATGTAGTTGAACAAAATGATATATATTATGATGAAAATCTAAGAAATATAAAGCCTGATATTGTTATACATGGGGACAACTGGAATAACGGTTATCAAAAAAAGGTAAAAGATCGTGTTGCCGAAGTAATAAAAGAATGGAATGGAGAAATTGTAGAAGTTCCTTATTATAAAAGTTCAAACATGGATTTGTTTAACATATCAATGAAGGACCTACGTGGATTACCTGAAGTACGAAGACAGAGATTAAGAAAACAGCTCTTATCTGATGAAATTGTAAGAATAATGGTTGCTTATGATGGACTAAGTGCTCTTATTGTTGAACATACATCTATTATAAAGGATAATCAAAAAAGAAAGTTTGATGCTTTGTGGCTTTCGAGTTTGTGTGATTCGGCATCGATGGGTAAACCAGATATTGAGTTGGTAGATCTTACATCCCGTATACGTATTATCGAAGAAATCATGGAAGTATCGACAAAACCTATTATTTTTGATGCTGATACGGGAGGACAAATTGAACATTTTTCATATAATATTCGTTCATTGGAACGGGTTGGAGTATCAGCGGTTATTATAGAAGATAAGGTTGGATTAAAGAGAAATTCACTATTAGGAAATGATGTTGAACAACATCAGGATAGCATAGAGAATTTTTGCGAGAAAATTAGGGTTGGTAAATCATCAACAGTTTCTAACAATTTTATGTTAATTGCCAGAATAGAGAGTCTAATATTAGATAAAGGTCTTGAAGATGCCTTAACAAGGGCGGAGGCATATGTTAAAGCCGGGGCGGATGGAATTATGATACATTCCCGCAAACAATCTCCAGATGAAATATTTTGTTTTTGTGATATTTTTAGAAAGAAAGATCAGGAAACGCCAATTGTAGTAGTGCCAACAACATTCAATTCGGTATACGAAAATGAATTTAAACTGCATGGGGTGAATGCTGTTATTTATGCAAATCATTTACTTCGAGCTGCATTTCCAGCAATGAAAAATACAGCTATATCTATACTACAGAATGAAAGGTGTATGGAAGCTGATGAATATTGTATGTCAATTAATGATGTTTTAGCCTTAATTCCTAACAAATAAGGAGGGAATATGAAAAGATTATATGTAATCAGTGGTATGACTGGAATGACAGGTAATGAGTTAGCTCGACAGATCTTAGAACAAGAAGGAGGAGACATAATCGGATTTGATAATTTCTTTGCTTCATCAATTAATACGATAAAGAATATATTAGATAATCCAGGTTTAACATTCTTTGAAGGCGATATTCTCGATGAAACTCAAATGAAGTGGTTGGAAAAGTTAGTAGAAAAGGAAAAAATAAACTATGATAGACTAATCTATATTAATTGTGCTGCAGTGGTACATACAGAGCATTTTTATCACATTCATGATACATTTAATACGAATGTAATTGGTATGAAAAATTTTCTGGAGCAGGCAATAAAGCTTGGTGCAAATATTTATATTAATTGTTCCACCTCAGAAGTATATTCAATGCAATCCTGGAGTCCCACAGGTCTAAAAGAAGAGGAGTTTATTACCTTAGCAACCGCTGAAAATAGCCAAAGAACTAGTTATGCAACAGGAAAACTTCTTACTGAATTTTTTATAAAGGATGCTGTAGATAAGAAGAAGATTTTAGGATGTTCTTTAAGATTTGCAAATGTTTATAGTAAAAATGAACTCTTTTCAAAGCATATTATTCCGCATATTATTGTTAGTCTTTTAAATGAAAATAAAGTTGTATTATTGGAAAACTCTAAAAAAAATAAAAGAACTTTTCTAAATAACATAGATAGTTGCAAGGCTATTTTAGCTGTGCTGACTAATGAGGAGTGTTTAGATGGTACAACATATAATGTTGCCACAGAAGAAGAAATAAGCATTTTGGAGTTAGTATATCTTTGTGCATCAAAATTGAAGTTGGATAATTATTTGGTTGAGTATTCTGGATTCAGAGAGAATGATCCTGAAAGACGCTGGTTATCAACTGATAAATTAAAAAAATCTACAGGATGGAAACCAACAGTAAGTTTAACGGATGGTATTCAATCCTGCGTTGATTATATAAGAAATATTAAGGAGTAGTATGAAAACTTTGTTGCTAACAGTTGCAGGAGTTTCAAGCAGATTTAATGAAGGATACGAAAATAAGATTTTAAAATGTTTATATTATGAAGGGGATGAAAAAAATACGCTTTTATATCGCATTATAAGTATGAGTGAAGAATTTGACAAGATTATAATAATTGGGGGTTATCAGTATGAAATACTCTTGGATTATATAAATAGTTATTGTGGATTTATAAAAGAAAAAATAATCTGTATTGAAAATGCATTTTATCAAACATATGGAACTGGATATAGTCTAAAATTAGGACTGATTGAATGTTTGAAAGAACCACTTTGTGATGAAATCGTATTAATTGAAGGCGACTTGTATTTTGATGCTCGTTCATTTAAATCTCTTATAATGTTGAAGGAAAATTGCTTTACACATACTTATGAACCAATTTATGCTGATAAATCCGTAGTTGTATATATGCAGGAGAATAACTATATTAAATATGTCTATGATACAGAGCACAAGGGAGTTGTATTACATGGTAATATAAAAGCAATATACAACTCAGCTCAAATGTGGAAATTACGAAATATGGAAGTTGTTAAGATGCTATTTAACTCAACTAACTCATTGTTCTGGGAAGGCACAAATTTAGATTTCATAGAAAAATATTTTAATTCATATGGTATTAATGCTGCCGTAGTTGGTATAAAAAATTGGATTAATTGTAATACACGTGAAGATTATCGTAAATGCTTCTGGGAGAACCTTAATGAAATTAACAGATAGAAATAATATTATTAAAAATATTGATTTGATACTTAAAGGTATGAATATTATTAATGAAGAGAAGGCATTTAATTCCGATATTTATATTATGTTAGAACAAATGCAAGGAGTAGCAATCGAAGTAGGGGAAACATTGGAATGTGAACTTGATAGCAAACATCCAATCATACTTTTACTTGAAGAGTTATGTGAACTGATATATGAATTAAATGAATCTTTGTTGATTAATAATTCAATAGATTATATTTTAAGTAAAGCGTATTTTAAAATAGAAAAGGTTAAGCAATTAATCTATACACTGCCTATTCATATTAAAATTGCATTTTTTCCATATAAAATTTCTATGTGGGATTCCCTAGAAAGTATATATGAGGCTGCGCTTAGCAAAGAAAATTGTATCTGCAATGTAATACCAATACCATATTATGAAAAAGACAATGCGAAAAAACTAGGACAATTAAAATATGAGGGGTTAGAATTTAGTAAAAAAGTACCTATAACCGATTATAAAAAATACCAAATGGAATCTGAAAAGCCAGATTTAGTTTTTATTCATAACCCCTATGATGCTAATAATAAGGTAGTTGAAGTTGATAGTAATTTTTATTCGAGAAAACTGAAGGAATCAGGTGCAAAATTAATTTATGTTCCATATTATATGGCTGGTTATTGTTTGAAATTTGAAAATATGGTTTCCTGTGTAACAACTGGAGGGGTTAACTCAGATTATATAGTACTTCAGAATGACAACTTAAAAGAAGCATATGCTTTTTTTGGTTATAATAAAGACAAGCTTTTGGTTACAGGAAGCCCAAAATTAGACTATATTGTTAATAAAGTAAACACTGAGAAAAAAAGTAATATTGAATGGAACAATAAATTTAAGAATAAAAAAGTTATACTTCTTAATTCGAGCATACATACATTCTTAAGTAATAAGTGCTGGCTAGATGAATTAGAAGAACTAATTAAATCAATCTTATTTCATAATGAACTAGGATTAATTTGGCGACCTCATCCACTTTTATATACTACTTTATTGGCCATGAGGCCTGAAAGCAAAGATAAATTTAATAGGATATTAAGTTTGTTCGAAAGTTCTGGTAATGGTGTAATAGATGAATCGGAGGATATTAAATTATCTTTTACCTATTCAAGTGCTATGATAAGTGACTATAGCTCTTTAGTTTTACAATATACATTTACCAACAAACCAGTTTATCTTCTAAAAGGAAGCATAAAAAATCGTGATTATATTGTATTTTGTGATTATTTTTATAATTATTTTAAGGAAGATGGCATTAATTTAAACCAGTTTCTTGATATGGTTTGTAATGATACTGATTTGTTAAGGGAAGATAGAGTCACTTTCTCTCATAAGTCAGTTGTAAACACAGATGGTTCTTGTGGAGAAAAGACATTAGAAGCTATTTTGATAAGAGAAAAAGCATATCAAATAGGATAATTAGGTGGAGAGGATAACAACATGACAATGCTTACACAAGTTAAAATTCCAGTTGATGATTTGGAAAAAATAAAAAAAATTGAATTAGAAATGTTAATAGAACTAGATAGAATCTGTAGAAAGAAAAATATAAAATATAATCTATGTGCAGGTACTCTTTTAGGAGCAGTAAGGCATGAAGGTTTTATCCCCTGGGATGATGATATAGATGTTAGAATGTTAAGAAGTGAATATAATAAGTTTTGCAAGGCATGTGAGACTGAATTAGATGTTACTAAATTTTTCTTACAAAATCATCATACAGATAAAAAATATCGGTGGGGGTTTGCCAGAATATTAAGAAATGATACAGAATTCGTAAGAGTAGGACAAGAGAATTTGAAGCAAAAGACGGGTATTTTTATAGATATTTTTCCCTCAGATGGTGTACCGGAACGGAAAATAGAAAAAAGAATATATTCTATACTTGCTTTAATAAGTAGAAAGATATTATGGTCACCAGTTGGAGCTAGGGTTACAAAATGGTCCATTAAAAAGATTGGGTTTTTTTTAATGAGCCTCGTACCAGCTAAAATACCATTTGGTATTTTTAACCTTTTGTCAAAAAGGTATGATGAAAGGTATTCAAAAAGAGTCGGATGTATGGGATTAAAAGCTGACAAAAGTGTGTTTGATGATGAGGAAATACAGAAGTTTGGGTTAATGAGAGAATGGCATGTACATTTAACGGAATTAACATTTGAAAATCATAAGTTTTTAGCACCCAAACAATATGATGGGTGGTTGGTGGAGTGTTTTGGTAACAGATATATGGAACTGCCACCTATTGAAAAAAGAGTCAATCATCACACTGTTTCCAGATATAAACTCCTGTAACAAAACAGATACTACATGATTAAGTTGGGAGAAATCAATATGTCAGTTATGGAAATGGATACAGAAAGTTTAAGAAGAATGCAATTTATTGAATTGGAACTATTAATAGAAATCGATCGAATCTGTAGATTGAATGAAATAAAATATAATATTTGTGGAGGAACACTGATTGGAGCAGTGAGACATAAGGGTTTTATTCCCTGGGATGATGATATTGATATTAGAATGTTACGTTCTGAATATATTAAGTTTACGAAAGCATGTGAAAAAAATCTTGATAGTAACTTGTTTTTTTTACAGAATTTCAGCAGTGATCTAAAATATAGATGGGGATACGCAAAAATATTAAAAAAAGACACTATATATATAAGAACTGGTCAGGAACATTTAGGTATTAAAAATGGAGTTTATATAGATATTTTTGTATCAGATGGTATTCCCCAAAATAATATTCTGAGAAAAATTCATAATTGTATTTGTTATGCTGTACGCAAAATTCTATGGTCTCCGGTCGGAGCAAAACTTAGTGGAAATAAAAAACTAAGAATATGGTACAAATTATTGAGCCTCATACCAAGAAGTGTACCTATATGCGTCATAAATTTATTGGCTAGATTATTTAATGAAAAAAATTGTGAAGAATTTAGGGCACTTACATTCCCTCAAAAAAGAGGACTTAAAAAAAATTGGTTTACTGAATTGACAGAATTAGAATTTGAAGGGCATAATTTCTATGCACCATCTGATTACAACGGATGGTTAACTCAAGAATATGGGGATTATATGGAATTGCCACCTCCTGAAAAAAGAATTAGTCATAGTACGGCGTCCTATTACAAATTTTAGTTTATATGCTTTGTTAAGCAAGAAGTTGAGTTACAGAAGAAAGGGGTTAATAATGAAATCATTGAAGAACAGATTAAATTATATGACTAAAAGCATTAATAATAATAAAATAGTAATAATGATATTGGGGTTAGGTAGCGTAGGTACTTATCTTTTGGATTATTTATTAAGTACGGAAAATGAGAGATTTGAAATAGTTGTTTTGGGAAGAAATAAAGAAAAAATTGAGTCTGATATTAATATAGTAAGAATAAGTTCACTAATAAGAAATAAAAATAGATCAACTGTTATAGTAGAAGGTAATATAGACTTTGAATGTATTGAGAAATTAGAAATGTGCATAAGAAAATACAATCCTAATTTTATTATTAATTCAAGCCGTGTTTATGCAGGACTAAAATATGGAAGTATATCATGGAATAAACTTAGAGCCTATGGAATATGGACGCCGCTAGCTATAAAATATATAAAGAATATAATGGAGGCATGTGAGAAAGCTGATACAAATGCCATTGTAATAAATACTTCGTATTCAGATGCTGTTATTCCTTGGTTAAAATCTGCAGAAAAACCATATCCCGATTTTGGGAGTGGAAATTTGAACCACCTTATACCAAGGATAAAGTATGCTGTTGCTGACATGCTGAATATTGATGATTATTGGGAGATAAAGGTCGTGTTAGCAACTGGTCATTTCCATGATGTCGTTATAAGCAAAGAAGGACATAATGAAAAGGTAGAACAATTACTAAAAATTTATTATGATGGTAATGAGTTAAATATTGATCAAAATGAAATTCTGAAGAGATGTAAGATAGTGATGCCAACAGATTCGAAAAGAAATATGATGAATGCTTCCAGTAATTATGATATTATTATGTCTATAATTAATGCTGTTCGTTATAAAAAAATTATCAACTTTTTCTCACCCGGAGTATTTGGAGAAATAGGCGGGTATCCAGTTACTGTTGATGGACAAGAAGAATGTAATATTTATATTAATACATTAACCTTTACTATAGATGATATGAGAGTGGCAAACAAAAAATCTATGGAACTAGATGGTATTGAGGATATTAATAATGGAAACTTGGTTTACACAGATATATTGTTAGATAAAGTAAAAAATAATTTTGGAGTGGAGTTACCGAAAGTTGTGAATTATAAAGAAATAGATACTGTAGCACAACTAATTATTGATAAAATTATTATTCCAAATATGAGGATGAGGTAACTTTATGAAGGTAAATAGTTTTGCAAAAGCTATAAAACATCTGGATATTAATATTATTACTGGAGTTCCAGATTCAACATTGAAAGTATTCTGCGATTATGTGAATGGTATTACAGAAGAGAAGTTCGAACATTATATAACAGCAAACGAAGCAGGGGCGGTCGGATTAGCAATAGGAACTTATTTAGCAACAAGGAGACCGGCCTGTATTTATATGCAAAATAGTGGATTGGGTAATATTGTTAACCCTATTACTTCTTTAGCGAATGAAAAAGTTTATGATATACCTATGCTGCTTGTAATCGGGTGGAGAGGAGAACCTGGAAAAAAAGATGAGCCCCAACATAAGTTTATGGGGGAAATTACTTTAAACTTATTAGAGGACCTCAATATACAATATAGTATATTAAGTAATTTAACTACAGAAGAAGAATTAAATATAATTTTCCAAAAAGCAATACGGGAAATAAACAATAATAAACAGTATGCAATGATAGTTACTCAAGGAACGTTTATAGAAAATACTAATAATAAATACATTGATAGTAAAGAAGAGCTATCAAGGGAAGAGGTAATAAAAACTATCTTACAATATGCAGAATCAGATAGTCTTATAGTATCCACAACGGGTAAGATATCAAGAGAAGTTTATGAACAGAGCAATAATATATATGGAAATCATGACAGGATATTTCTAACGGTTGGAGGTATGGGGAATGCATCCATGATTGCATCCGGAATTGCAGTATCAGTACCTAATAAAAAAGTTTATTGTATTGATGGTGACGGTGCTACACTGATGCACATGGGAAATCTTGCTTTTATAGGAAAAACGATGCCTCGAAACTTGATTCATATATGTTTGAATAATGATGCGCATGAATCAGTCGGTGGTATGCCGACAGCAGCTGTTGGGCTTCCCTACTCAATAATAGCAGATAACTGTGGTTATACATACTCAAACTGCATTAATAGTATGTCAGAATTAAAACAAAGTTTACAGGTTGTGAAATTAAAAGAGGGAACGATTTTCTTAGAAGTCAAGGTAAAGAATGAGTCACGTGGAAATCTAAGTAGACCGAATGAATTAGCAAAAGAAAATAAAATTAAATTTATGGAGAATTTTAAATAAAATAAATATTTAATAGTATAACATTAAAAACATGAAAAAGGAGTTCTTAGACCATCCCCGTCCTAAAAACTCCAATTTCGAATTCACTATAGATATATCTAGAGCAGTAGAAACCGTGTTCCCCTAATGAAAGGAGCAAGAACAAAATAATTATAGGAACATCAGTTATATAGAAGTGATAGCAAGCATTTGTTCTTGCTATATGTGTATTATAGCACGACTAATATGATTGTACAATATTGGTAATATGACGATTAATTCCAGAATAGTTGTGCAGATTGACAACCATAAATTTACAAAGTCTTTGTCTAATAGGCACAAAGTACTAGGCGAATCATACAATGTAATTGTATATTTATGGACAAAATAACCAAACATCGGGGAAAAAACTCCAAAAAGCCAGTATTTACAAGGTTTTTACATTGATTGTCTAAAAATAAGTATTTATAAATATAAATGTCGATTATAATTTATGCAAAGATATAAAAAATGTATTAAAACATTGAAATTGTAAGATTTGCCATAAAATATAGCGTAATACAGGATAAAATGACGAAGCAATAAACAAAATTCTTTTGTATATATTTAACAAATACTATTTGTATCAATATAGCAAGCCTTTGTCTGCATGTCTGCAATGGATACATCCATTTGAAAGGAGACTACATATGATAACCGTAAGTGCATGTATGATTGTAAAAAATGAAGAAAGAGTCCTGGACAGGTGCCTGAAGAGCCTTGATGGTTTAGTGGATGAAATTATTCTTGTAGATACCGGTTCAACTGATAATACAAAACGAATCGCAGAAAAATATAATTGCAGGATCTATGACTTTGAATGGATAGATGACTTTGCTGCTGCCAGGAACTTCTCCTTCTCAAAAGCAGCTATGGATTATATCTATGTTGCAGATGCTGATGAATATATTGATGAGATGAACCGAGAAAGATTTTACAAACTAAAACAATGTTTATTACCTGAAATCGATATTGTACAGATGTTTTATACAAATCAGCTGGAATTCAATACGACGTATAATTTTGACAAAGAGTATAGACCAAAGCTGTATAAGCGGCTGCGCCAGTTTTCCTGGGTTGATCCTATTCACGAAACAGTACAAATAAATCCCATTATTTACGACAGTGAGATTGAAATTATCCATATGCCTGAGAGTAATCATGCCTCCAGAGATTTTAATTTCTTTAACAAACTGATCAATAAAGGGATAACCCTGTCAGATAAGTTACTTGGCATGTATGCCAGAGAACTTTTTGTAGCAGGAGATAATGAAGATTTTCTAAAAGCAGAACCATATTTTATAAAGGTTCTAGCGGGTGATTCCGCTCCTGAATTGTTAAAGGTAATACAATGTGTATTGGTACACTGTGGACGTATAAAAAATGATCCTGGGCTTATACTAAAGCATGCTTTGAAAAACCTTGCATCAGGTAATGCAAGTGCAGAGGTGTGTTACGATCTGG
Source organism: Anaerocolumna sp. AGMB13020 (assembly GCF_033100115.1). Lineage (NCBI taxonomy): Bacteria > Bacillati > Bacillota > Clostridia > Lachnospirales > Lachnospiraceae > Anaerocolumna > Anaerocolumna sp. AGMB13020. The sequence continues at coordinate 3,689,419 of NZ_CP136910.1, forward strand.
GTGAGTATTATTTTAACAATGAGGATTATCAGGAAGCAGCTATATGGTTTATGAATGCCGCATATGAAACAGAAGTTGAGTTGTATATTCGTTATAGTAAGGATTATCCTGTTGCTAGATTAGCAGACTGCTATGAAAAAGGTGGAAATATTGAACAAGCCATTTTATATAGGCAGCAGGCAGCGGAGTTACGAAAAGAGTTTACTTAACAATTAATTATTATGCATTGATTCTATATGACAAAATTATCTTAGAATATTTCTGTTTCTATTGATTGGTATGGAATAATTTGTTATACTTACGTTAGATTATTAAAGAAAGATTTAATAAGATATACTGATTATTACTGTTTATTATGTTCTTACTTTCAAATAAAATAAAGAAGATGAACAAAGAAGACAAAATTAAGAAGATGAAATAAAGAAGACAAATTAAGTAGACAAATTAAGAAGATGAAATAAAGAAGACAAATTAAGTAGACAAATTAAGAAGATGAAATAAAGAAGACTAATTAAGAAGACAAATTGAGAAGATGAATTAAAGAAGATGAGTCTAAGATGAATCTAAAAGAAAAATATCAGTAAATAATAACCGTTAATAAAAATTCAGTTAATTTAATTTCAATAAAAAGCAATATCTAAAAAAATAATATACTAACACCAACAATAACAATAAGAGATATCCCTTAATGAAACAAACAGTTACAACATAACGACCAACAGGAGGTGGAGCAGTTGATTTATATAACCATTGCAGCAGTTATTTTTTTACTGGAGATTAAAATAAAAAAATACATCGAAGATAACAAGGAAATGCACAAAAAGGAAGAAATATTTAATGGAAACATCATCCTGGAGCGCTATCACAACAAAGGAGCCATGCTCAATTTCCTGGAAAAGGATGCAAAACTTGTTAAGAATATATCCTTAACGCTGCTTGGAATAATACTTCTGGTTTTCCTGTTCCTGCTTCCCAGAAAAGGTGATAGATTACTTAAGTTTGCGCTTTCCCTCATACTAGGCGGTGCCTTGAGTAATGTTTATGACCGAATAACCAGAGGATATGTGGTAGATTATTTTAGCTTTAAGTTTTTAAAGAAAATAGTATTTAACATTTCTGATATTGTAATATTTGTTGGTTCATTTTTTGTAGCTCTACATTCTCTTTTTAAAAAGTAAAATAGAATGTTATCAACCAAAGAATATTCAAAGAATAACGAATAGCTTTTAGTTTTGCAGCTAGATCTGAATAACTATTATCCAACAACAGCCAACAACCAATAAGAAAGCCGCTATAAGGATGTACCTTAAAGCGGCTTCGTTTTCTCCCTCATATGCGTTTTAACTGGTCTTGCTTCTTATATCGAGGGTCTAATAGAAGAAGTATTTAATTTATAAATAATAGTCCGATATCATCATTTAATTAGCTCTTCTCAAGCTTTTTTATCGCAGCCCCCACGAATCCGTTAAACAAAGGATGTGGTCTGTTAGGTCTTGACTTGAATTCCGGATGAGCCTGTGTTGCAATAAACCAGGGATGGTCACTTAACTCCATCATCTCAACGATGCGTCCGTCAGGAGATAATCCGGATAACTTAATACCGTTTTTAATGAAGTCCTCGCGATAATAGTTATTTACCTCATAACGGTGTCTGTGACGCTCATGTATGATTTTATCACCATATAATTCATAGGCCTTGCTTGTTTCATCCAATACACAGGGATAAGAGCCAAGTCTTAAGGTACCACCGATATCTTCGATACCATCCTGCTCAGGCATTAAGTGGATAACCGGATGAGTAGTGGCAGGATCTAACTCAACACTGTGAGCATCAGCAAAGCCGATAACATTACGGGAGAACTCTACGATTGCAAGTTGCATTCCAAGACAAAGTCCAAGGAAAGGTACATTGTTTTCACGGGCATAACGAATCGCTGAAATTTTACCTTCTATACCTCTGTCACCGAAACCGCCGGGAACTAATATACCATGTACACCTTCTAAAATTCCCGCAGCATTTTCATCGGTTAATGTTTCAGAAGGAATCCATTTTATATTAACGGATGCTTTATGAGGAACGGCTCCGTGTTTTATGGATTCTACAACACTGATGTAAGCGTCATGGAGCTGAGTATACTTACCAACCAGTGCAATTGTAACCTCTTTTTCCGGATGTTTGAGAGCCTCTACCATGTTCTCCCAAGCACTTAAGTCAGGAGTAGGACAATCAAGTTTCAGACATTCACAGGCAATATTGGCAAGATGTTCTTTTTCCATAGCAAGTGGTGCTTCATAAAGTGTCTCTACATCCAGGTTCTGGATTACATGGTTGCTGGGAACATTACAGAATAGAGCTATTTTCTCTTTGATACCAGGTTCTAAAGGAACCTCAGTACGGCATACAATAATATCCGGACGGATACCCATACCCTGAAGCTCTTTTACACTTGCCTGAGTGGGTTTGGTCTTCATTTCGCCGGAAGCTTTCAGATAAGGAATCAGAGTAACGTGAATCAGAAGAGCATTTTCATGTCCTACATCATGCTGGAACTGACGAATAGCTTCCAGGAAAGGCTGACTTTCGATGTCACCAACAGTACCGCCTACTTCAATGATGGCAATTTGGGTGTCTTCGCATTTGTCATCGTGATAGAAGCGATTCTTGATTTCGTTTGTAATATGAGGGATTACCTGTACGGTTCCTCCGCCGAAGTCACCTCTGCGCTCTTTGGAAAGAACGGACCAATATATTTTACCGGTGGTTACATTTGATTTTTTTGTAAGACTTTCATCAATGAAGCGTTCATAATGTCCTAAATCCAAATCTGTTTCTGCACCGTCATCAGTTACAAATACTTCTCCATGCTGAATGGGGTTCATGGTTCCTGGGTCGATATTTATATAAGGATCGAATTTCTGCATTGTCACCTTATAACCCCGCTCTTTTAATAATCGTCCCAAGGAAGCAGCGGTTATACCCTTGCCTAATCCTGAAACAACACCACCGGTAACAAAAACATATTTGACACCCATTACATGAATCCTCCTTTGATCTTTCTATATGGTATAATGAAAAACGCCTTAAACATTCGATGTACCTGCTAGTCATCGTTTTAAGGCATTGTCCTAATTTTAAACAATCAACAGCTATTATACTATCTTTGATTCAAGAAATCTAGTATAAATTTTAAAAAAGTAAAAAAACTTCATAGATTTTTAATTTCCACAATAAAAATTTCATGACATATGTATTGATTTATAAGTAAACTCACATTATAATGAATTGTAGCTTTTTAAACACTTCCTTATATTATAATTGTTCTTTATTTTCTGAAAATCCTTCAGAAGACATATAAATGGAAATAGATTGGTGAAAATAAATCGGTTTTTGACACCAGGCATATAGAGACTGAGTTTAACGTGTTTTTGAAAATCTTGGGCGTAGCTGTTAAGAACTGTGGTATAAATGGTTATCCTATAAAGTAGTCTAGATAAATATTAGTTTAGAGAATAACGTGAGGGAGCAATTGAAGCTTTTGTATTCTCCATTTTCCTAAACTGATTACGCAAAACAAACAGACAGAATGTACTGTATTACCGATAATTTGAATTTGATATGATATGCCTGAAAGGCAAGGAATATTCAAGCAAGAAGCACTGAAATAGAGAAGCTTTACTAAACAGAAGTGCTTTTAATAAGGAATAAAATAGGAAGATATAGCTATATAATGAAATAAAATAGTACCATTCGTATATGCCGGGTGGTAAATTAACGGCAGGAAATGAGTTGACCTGTCGCAGAAGACCATGGGAATGAATGGTCGAAATAAAAGCATACGAAGGAGGTTGAGTATGGACAATAAAAATAGAAATAATAACAAACCCGGTAATGGGAATAATGATAACAGCAATAACAGGAAATCTCTGCTGTATATATTGATTGCAGCGGTTATTGTATTGATTTTTTTCTCCATTGTAGTGAAACAGCTACAGGATGGTACTCGTGTAGAAGTAACCTATAACAAGTTTTTAAGTATGTTAGACGAAGGTAAGCTAAAGGAAGTATTGATACAATCTGACAAGATCTTGTTTGAACCCAAGGAACAACCAAGTGATGTATATGCAATAACCTATTATACCGGAGCTATAAACGACGAGCAATTGGTTAGCAGGCTGGAAAAGGCTGTTCAAGATAAGAAGATAGAAAATTTTAAGCGGGATAATTCTGATACCAGAAGTTCCATCCTGGATATTATCTTAGCCTGGGTGCTGCCTTTCGTACTTATATATGTAGTAATGTATTTCTTGTTCCGTATGATTTCAAAGAGTAGCGGCGGTATGATGGGCGGAGTAGGTAAGAGCAATGCCAAAGTATATGTAGAAAAAGAAACCGGTGTTAACTTTAAGGATGTTGCGGGGCAGGAAGAAGCCAAGGAATCCTTGAAAGAGCTGGTTGATTTCCTTCATAATCCTGGGAAGTACACCCGCATAGGTGCCAAGCTTCCTAAAGGTGCCTTATTAGTAGGACCTCCCGGAACCGGTAAGACACTTCTTGCCAAGGCAGTCGCTGGAGAAGCCAAAGTACCCTTCTTCTCCTTATCGGGCTCTGATTTCGTTGAAATGTTCGTTGGTGTTGGTGCTTCCAGGGTTAGGGATTTATTCAAGCAGGCTCAGCAGATGGCACCCTGTATTATCTTTATCGATGAGGTGGATGCTATTGGTAAGAGCAGAGATAACCACTATGGCGGCGGCAATGATGAAAGGGAACAAACCCTGAACCAGCTCTTGTCCGAGATGGATGGTTTTGATTCCTCAAAGGGTCTGGTTATTCTGGCGGCGACGAACCGTCCGGAGGTATTGGATAAAGCACTCCTTCGTCCGGGACGTTTCGACAGACGAGTTATTGTGGATAAACCCGACTTAAAGGGAAGAGTTGATATCTTAAAAGTCCATGCAAAAGACGTACTGATGCATGATTCCGTAGATTTGGAAGCCATTGCATTGGCAACTTCCGGAGCAGTTGGTTCCGATCTTGCTAATATGATAAACGAAGCAGCCATCCTTGCCGTAAAGCAGGGAAGAAATGTAGTAACCCAGGAGGATTTATTTGAATCCGTGGAAGTGGTTATTGCAGGTAAAGAGAAGAAAGACAGAATCCTCAGCAAGGAAGAGAAAAAGATTGTTGCCTACCATGAGGTTGGTCACGCACTTGTAACGGCCCTTGAAAAAAATGCCGAACCAGTTCAGAAGATAACCATTGTTCCCAGAACCATGGGCTCCTTAGGATATGTAATGCAAGTACCCGAGGAAGAAAAATACTTAATGAGCAAAGAAGAGCTCATTGCCAGAATTGTTACGCTATACGGCGGACGTGCGGCTGAAGAACTGGTGTTTAATTCAATTACCACCGGAGCCTCCAATGATATTGAGAAAGCAACCCAGCTTGCAAGATCTATGGTAACCCAGTATGGTATGAGTGAGAAGTTCGGTCTTATGGGACTTGAATCGATAGAAAATCGTTATCTTGATGGAAGAGCCGTACTTAATTGCGGTGATGCCACAGCAGCAGAAATAGACCATGAAGTAATGGAAATATTAAAAAGATGCTACACCAAAGCGCAGGAGCTGTTAGCAGGAAACCGAATTATACTGGACAGAATTACAGAATTCCTCATTGAGAAAGAAACCATAACCGGAAAAGAATTTATGGAGATTCTGAACAAAGCGAGAGAAGAACAAGGTCTGCCTCCTCTTGGAAAGAAAGAGAGCACAGATAAAATTGCTGAAGTGACAGGTGAATCCGTTGGCAGTATCCTTATTGATGGGGATAGCTTAAAGAAAGCTGGCATTGATGACAAAGTCAACAACAATGACCAGGCTGACAAGAAAGACAACGCTGATAAAGAGGAGAAGAATACCCCCCAGGACCCTTTCAGCAGCCATGTAATTGATATTGATATAAATAAAGAAACAACCGATTAATAATAGAAGCTGGCAGTGTTCTGAAAACATTCTACCATATTGAATAACCCGGTTTTTTGAAATGCGGGAGCTGTAATTGGAGTTAGGTATTCTAGAGCCCCAATTTACAGCAGGCATTCATAAAATCAGAATATAGTTATGGTATAAAACGTCTACAGACACATGCTGAAGTAAAATTAGATTCGGTGTATGGTGCTATGTCTTACCGCAGGTATGCTTAACAGGAAGCATAGTGTTCGGATGCAGCCATACACCGAATTATTTTGCTTTAAGATAAAAGGCAGAAAGGAGCAGGTAGTATGTATTTTAACATAGAAGAAGAGTTGAAGAAACTGCCGGCAAAACCTGGCGTATATATCATGCATGATAAACATGATACGATTATATACATCGGAAAGGCTATCAGTCTTAAGAACAGAGTAAGACAGTATTTTCAAAGCAGCAGGAATCTCACATCTAAAATTCAGCAGATGGTTACAAGAATTCAGTATTTTGAATATATTATTACGGATTCGGAACTGGAAGCTCTGGTACTGGAATGTAACCTGATCAAAGAACACAGACCCAAATATAATACCATGTTAAAAGACGACAAAAGTTATCCTTATATCAAGGTAACCGTTCAAGAGGATTTTCCGAGAGTCTTGTTCGCCAGAGAAAGAGGAAAGGATAAAGCGAAATATTTTGGACCCTATACCAGTGCAAAGGCTGTAAAGGATACAATTGAGCTGATACAGAAGCTTTATCTGACAAGAACCTGTAACCGTAATCTGCCAAGGGATATCGGGAAAGAAAGACCCTGTCTCTATTACCACATAAAACAATGTAAAGCACCCTGCCAGGGATATATATCCAAAGAAGAATACAGGCTTTCGGTTAACCAGGCATTGGAGTTTCTAAATGGTAACTTTGCGCCGGTATTAAAGCAGCTGGAAGGCAAGATGCTGGAGGCCTCTGAGAAGATGGAGTTTGAAGAAGCAGCCGGCTACAGAGACCTGTTAGGCAGTGTGAAGCAGATATCTGAGAAGCAGAAGATTACCGGTCAGGAACAGGAGGACCGGGACGTGGTGGCCCTTGCTACGGCTGGAGACGAAGCGGTGGTACAGGTATTCTTTATAAGGTCCGGAAAGCTAATCGGCAGAGAGCATCATTATCTTACCAATGTGACCAATGAAACGAAGAGCAGCCTGATGTCGAGCTTTATCAAACAGTTCTATGCAGGAACACCTTATATACCAAGAGAGCTTTATGTCAGTGACAATGTGGATGAGCAGGAAATCATCGAAGAATGGCTGACAGTCAAAAGAGGGCAGAAGGTTCACATCAAGCTGCCTGTAAAGGGTGAGAAAGAAAGGCTTGTTGAGCTGGCAAGAAAGAATGCCTCCCTTGTACTGCAGCAGGATTCAGAGAAGATAAAAAGAGAAGAAGCCAAAACCACAGGAGCCTTATCGGTACTGGGAGAAATGCTTCATATACCGGGACTTAAACGTATTGAAGCCTTTGATATTTCCAATATCAGCGGCTTTGAATCAGTAGGTTCCATGGTAGTATATGAAAATGGCAAACCAAAGCGGAATGACTACCGTAAATTTAAGATAAAATCTGTTCAGGGCCCTGATGACTATGCCTCCATGTATGAGGTCTTAACCAGAAGATTTACCCACGGAATCAGGGAGAACGAAGAGCTGAAGGAAAAAATGCTGGATGCAGAGTACGGAAGCTTTAACCGTTACCCGGATCTTATTCTCATGGATGGTGGTAAAGGACAGGTACATATCGCTTTAAAAGTACTGGAGGAATTAAAGCTTGCGATTCCGGTATGCGGTATGGTAAAGGATGATAATCACCGTACCAGAGGTCTTTTGTACAAAGATGCAGAACTTCCTCTCTCTGCTTCTTCCGAAACCTTTAAACTTGTAACCAGAATTCAGGATGAAACCCATCGTTTTGCCATAGAATATCACAGAAGCTTACGAGGAAAGAAGCAGGTACACTCAATATTGGATGATATTGATGGTATTGGTGCGACCAGGCGAAGGGCTCTGATGAAGCATTATCAGTCTCTGGAGGCTGTGAAGTCAGCCACGGTTGAAGAACTGGCAGCCCTTGAAACCATGAACACAAGAGCAGCGAAGCAGGTATATGATTTCTTTCATGGAAATGACACGAAAACAGCACCGGCAGACTGACCATACGTTTATGTTTGCATGATAGCTGTGGCTGTGATAAAATAACAGGGATGAAACAGCCCTAGAGCCTGTTTGAAGAAGTATTGTGCTATTTGAAACCGTCCCATTTTGGAGGATGCTTCCAGGCACCGGCATTTTTAAACACACTCATGCGGAAGGGCGTTTGCAGAAAGGGAGAGCCATGTATACGGTACAATTATCAAAACTGATTGAAAAGATGAACCTTGAAAATCTCACCCCGGACTTAGAAATCAGACATATCAAGCTGTCACAGCCGGATGTTAACAGACCGGCCTTACAGCTGGCAGGATTTTTTGATTATTTTGATTCCGAACGGGTGCAGGTAATCGGACATGTAGAAAATGCATATCTGCAGAAGATTACTGAAGATGAAGTAGTGATACTCTCAAAGCTTATGGATTATAAGGTGCCCTGTATTGTATTTTGCAGGAATATAGAAGTAAAAGATGCTATTATAAAGCTTGCTTACGAGAAAGGTGTACCCATCTTAAGGAGTGCCAAGACCACCTCATCTTTTATGGCGGAGGTAATTCGTTGGCTGAATGTTGAACTCGCACCCCGTATATCCATCCATGGTGTATTGGTAGATGTATATGGTGAAGGAATCCTGATTACCGGTGAGAGTGGAATCGGTAAAAGTGAAGCTGCCCTGGAGCTGATCAAAAGAGGACATCGTCTTGTAACCGACGATGTTGTAGAGATCAAAAAGGTCAGTGATGACACGTTAATTGGAACAGCACCTGATATCACAAGACATTTTATTGAGCTTCGCGGTATCGGTATCATAAATGTAAAAACACTATTTGGTGTGGAAAGTGTAAAGAATACACAGTCAATCGACCTTGTAATAAAGTTGGAGGAATGGAACAGAGATAAAGAATATGACCGTTTAGGACTGGAAGAACAGTATACGGAATTCTTAGGAAACAAAGTAGTATGCCATTCCATTCCCATAAGACCGGGCCGTAATCTCGCCATTATCGTAGAATCAGCCGCAGTTAACTACAGACAGAAGAAGATGGGTTATAATGCCGCTCAAGAACTCTATAATAAGGTGACCAACAACTTAATGAAGAAACAAAGACCCGATGAGGAAGAGTATTAATCCTTCGGAGCGATTAAAGAGGTTCGAAGGCCTTTGAGATAATCAGAGCAAAATACGTTGTATTCAACATATTTTGTGTAGCCGGTTCTCCCGGAACCGTTGTGACCAGGTAGTCACTAGCATTAGAAGAAAGAAGAGGATATCGTATGGGAAGCATTTGCTTTGGTATTGACATCGGAGGAACCTCCGTAAAACTTGGTCTGTTTACACAGGAGGGAGAACTTCTGGATAACTGGGAGATACCTACCAGAAAAGAGGACAAGGGAAGTTTTATTTTACAGGATGTTGCGGCATCTGTTGAAGCTAAGATCAAAGAGAAATCTTTAAATAAAGAAGATATTGTAGGAATTGGTATTGGTGTACCGGGACCAGTTACAGAAGACGGAACTGTAGTACAATGCGTAAATTTAGGATGGGGAACTTTTAATGTTGCCAATGAAATGAAGGCATTAACCGGTTTTGAGACAAAAGTCGGAAATGATGCGAATGTTGCAGCTTTAGGTGAGATGTGGCAGGGCGGCGGAAAAGGATACAAGAATATAATAATGGTAACCCTTGGAACCGGCGTTGGCGGCGGTGTAATCCTGGACGGAAATATCCTGACAGGAAGTAACGGAGCAGCAGGAGAAATTGGGCATATCACCGTAAGTTATGATGAAACAGAAAGCTGTAACTGCACCAAACACGGCTGTTTGGAGCAGTTCGCCTCTGCAACCGGCATCGTAAAAGAAGCCAAGAGAATCCTTGAGAAGTCAGAGGAAGCTTCTGTGTTAAGAAATATTCCAGCTCTCTCTGCAAAAGCAATTTTTGATGCAGCAAAAGAAGGAGATGCTTTAGCGCTCCGTTCCGTTGACCAGTTAGGAAGATATCTGGGAATTGCACTATCCCATGTTTCGGCGGTGGTAGATCCTCAGGCCTTTGTTATCGGAGGCGGCGTTTCCAAAGCCGGTGACATGCTTACAGAAGTGATCAGGAAGCACTATGAGCAGAATGTTATGCTTGCCCTTAAGGGAAAAGAATTTAAGCTGGCGCTGCTTGGAAATGATGCCGGAATATACGGAAGTGCCAAGCTGATTCTTGGAAAATAACAGGGATAAATAGTATTGCGAAACCCTGCAGCATAAGGTATGATAAAGAAGTATGGCAGTGGCTGTCCATTTGCCGATGAAAGAATAAGGTATATCAAATGGATTAAGTACATATATTAATTCAGATGACAGCCCTTAACATGGAGTGAATATGAGTGAGGTACTTTATCAGAAATTACAGAACCTATTGAAGCGGGAGCAGATAAGGATAAATGAACCTCTTGCAAAACATACAACCTTTCAAATTGGCGGCCCGGCAGATTATCTGTTATTACCGGAGAAGGATACTCAGGTAGCAGAAGCTGTGGTGCTGTGTAAAGAAGAAGGAATTCCTTTTTTCATTCTTGGAAAAGGAAGTAATCTTTTAGTCAGCGATGAAGGTTACCGGGGAGTGATTATAAAGCTTGCGGAGAACTTCAGTCATATAGATATCAAAGGTAACAAAGTTACAGCACAATCTGGAGCTTCTCTTTATGATATGGCAGACAGTATAGCGGAGCATGGGCTCTGCGGCTTTGAATTTGCAAGCGGCATACCTGGAACCTTAGGAGGCGCTGTTACTATGAATGCAGGTGCCTATGGCGGTGAAATGAAAGATATAATAACAGATGCCGTAGTCATGGACCTTAATGGAAACAAGCATTACCTTAAGAAAGAAGAACTGCGATTAGGGTACCGCAAGAGTGTTGTACAGGAGGAACATATGGTAGTGTTAGAAGCCTCCTTTCTTCTGGAAGCCGGAAGAGAAGAAGACATTCGTGCCGGTATTGCAGAGCTTACCAGAAAAAGAGAAGAAAAGCAGCCTTTAGAGTATGCAAGTGCAGGCAGTACCTTTAAGAGACCGGAGGGTTATTTTGCCGGTAAGCTTATTATGGATTCAGAGCTAAGAGGCTATCAGGTCGGTAATGCACAGGTATCTGAAAAACACTGTGGTTTTGTAATTAACAAAGGCGGAGCCACAGCCCAGGAGGTCTATACCCTGATTCAGGATGTGATCCGTATTGTCTATGAGAAACAGGGCGTCAGACTGGAACCGGAAGTTAGGTTACTTGGAGATTTCGGTAATAAGAAAGGCAAGGCCAGCAAATGAGACTAGTTATCGTAACTGGAATGTCAGGGGCGGGTAAGAGTTCGGCCCTTAAGATGTTAGAGGATGCAGGCTATTTCTGTGTTGACAACCTGCCCATCCAATTAATATTTAAGTTCGTCCAGATTACATTTAACGGCAGTGAGAAATTCGATAAGGTTGCTCTGGGAGTTGACATTCGAAGCGGACAAGCTCTGGAAGAACTGGATGACGTATTAAATGAGATACAAAAAGCAAACTACCCTTATGAGATCCTCTTCCTGGATGCAGGGGACGAGGTTCTGGTTAAGCGTTATAAGGAGACCAGAAGAATTCATCCATTATCCGGCGGCGGAAGAGTTGAACAGGGTATTGAAACCGAGAGGAAGAAGCTTGAATTCATAAAAAAGAAAGCTGACATTATCATCGATACCAGCCAGCTCCTGATAAGAGAACTTAAGAGCCAGATTGATAAGATCTATACTCTCAATGAGCAATATCATAATTTTTATGTGACCATACTATCCTTTGGCTTTAAGTATGGAATACCAATGGATTCGGATCTGGTGTTTGATGTAAGGTTTCTGCCGAATCCCTTTTATGATGCTGTGTTGAAACCTCAGACAGGCAACGATAAACCGGTCAGGGATTATGTTATGAGTTCACCTCAGGCAATAGAATTTCTTGACAAATTAAATGATATGATTGCCTTTTTGATACCCAACTACATTATTGAAGGAAAGAACCAGCTGGTAATCAGTATAGGCTGTACAGGCGGAAAACACCGTTCAGTTACCCTGGCCAATGAACTGTATGCGAGACTGTCAGAGCTGCAATATGGTCTGAAGGTTGAGCACAGGGACATTGAGAAGGATGCAAGGAGATAAGTCATGTCATTTTCAAAAGATGTGAAGGATGAACTGTCGAGGCAGTTAAATCCTGCCAGACATTGTATGATTGCTGAGATTGCAGCAGTTATCAGCCTGTGCGGACGGGTGCTTATCAGTGATAAGGATTGCATTACACTTAAAATTCATACGGAAAACATAACCGTAGCAAGAAAATACTTTACATTAATTAAGAAAACCTTTAATATAAATACAGAAATTTCAATCAGGCAGAATGCTTATCTTAAGATGAGCAAGATGTATACCTTAAGTATTGCTGATCATAATAATGCGGTTAAGATTTTAAAGGCCACAAAATTAATGAATGATTCCCTGGAAATTTATGAGAACCTGTCTGCGGTCAGCAATCTGGTAATACAGAATGCCTGCTGTAAAAGAGCTTTTATCAGAGGGGCCTTTTTGGCAGCCGGTTCAATGAGCGATCCGGAAAAGACCTATCATTTTGAAATTGTTGCGCCAAATGAGGATAAAGCAGTACAAATTAGGGATATTATAAATACCTTTGATATAGACGCCAAAATCGTAACCCGTAAAAAGTATTATGTAGTATATGTAAAAGAAGGCTCACAAATAGTGGATCTTTTAAATATTATGGAAGCCCATGTGGCACTCATGAATCTTGAAAATGTACGTATACTAAAAGAGATGCGAAACTCAATAAACCGACAGGTCAATTGTGAGGCGGCCAATATAAACAAAACTGTTATGGCAGCGTCCAAACAGCTGGAAGATATCAGGTATCTTAAAGATACCATAGGATTAGGGGAGTTGACGGAAGGGCTGGAGGAGATAGCATTACTCCGGTTGGAATACCCGGAAGTCTCCTTAAAAGAACTGGGAGCGTTGCTTAATCCGCCTATAGGTAAGTCAGGTGTGAACCATAGATTGAGGAAACTAAGTATTTTAGCTGATAACTTAAGGGAACAAAAGGAGGAAGTAAATTATGGTATCGAAGAAAATATTGATTAAGATTCCAACAGGGTTGGAGGCTAGACCGGTTGCATTATTAGTGCAGGTAGCCAGTCAATATGAGAGCAGTATCTATGTGGAATGTGAGGAGAAAAAGGTTAATGCCAAGAGCATCATGGGGATGATGAGTCTTGGACTTGCTGCAGGGGAAGAGGTTACCGTTACAGCTGAAGGTACTGACGAAGAAGTGGCGATGGAGAATATTGAAAAATACTTAAGCAGTAAGTAAGAATGTTTATTTTCAGGTGAAAGAAGACAGCAAAAACTGTTATCTATAATGGGTAATGCAAAAAGAGGGATAACACCTTGTTTTAAATAAGGTGTTATCCCTCTTTTTGACAATACGTAAGGTTTATTGATATGTAAAAAACTAGGAAAAAACATAGTGTTGTAATATATTAACGGGAAATCGAACGAAAATGTGAGAAAAATATCATATTAACTTAATAAAACCGTAAACACTTTAAAAATATCATATGATATAATGGTAGAGATGTATGGATAATAAAGTAAAATATAGTAAGCTTGAACATTTTCAGAAAAAAACATATGGCAAATACCAATAATGATTATAACTTATACATAAAGAGAGATACTAAGATAAGAAACAAAATAAAAGACATTAGTTTTACATTTCGTTCTGAAAGGCTAAAAGCGTTAATGATAAGATTTTGTATCTGTAAGGAGATGTCTTTTAATTATAATAATAATAAATATTAGCGAAAGATAGAAAGGGAGTAATTGCAATGAAGGGGCAAAAAAGGAGATATAATAAAGCAGTCTTGCTTACGGTGGAAGCAGTATTGATTTGTATTATTGTGATTGGTTATTTTGTATTTATAAATAATCGTAACGATACCAAAAATAATACAGGCAATAACGTAAATACCGGACAGAACTCATCGGGAAACGAAAAACCCTCCGCTACAAAAGATCCAAGCCCTACTGCAGAACCTGTAAAAACAGAAGAGGAAAAACTGGAGGAACAGGCAAAGCAGATACTTGAGCAGGCTGATTTATATGCCCTGCAATATGATTATGATAAAGCTATCAAATTAATCCAGGACTTTGATAATTATAGCCAGGTGAAGATATTAACGGATGCAATTGCAGGTTATGAGAATACCAAAAGTACTCTGAAACCACTTGGAGCATACGATTCTGCTGATCAGATCAGTCATATCTTTGTTCATATCCTGGTTGCTGATACAAGCAAGGCATTTGATGGTGATTATAAGCAAAAAGGTTATAATTATTATATGACCACCATAGCAGAATTTAATGAGATGCTGCAGCAGCTGTATGACCAGGGGTATGTGCTGGTCAAGATTCATGACGTGGCTTCCAAAGTGAAAAAGGATGACGGTACAGAAACCTTTGAAGTGGGAGATATTATGCTTCCGCCGGATAAGAAGCCTATTGTCATATCCCAGGATGATGTGAACTATTACGAATACATGACCGGTGACGGTTTTGCAAGAAGGATAGTACTGGATAAAGAGAATAATCCTACTACAGAAATGGTAATGGAGGACGGCAGTGTTCGTATCGGTGATTATGATATGGTACCTCTTATTGAGAAATTCGTAAAAGAACATCCGGACTTTTCTTACAGAGGTGCAAAAGGTATCGTTGCCCTGACAGGATATGAAGGTGCCTTGGGTTATCGTACCAATGATGCTTCTTCACCAACTTATGAAGAGGATAAAGAGACTGTTAAGAATATTGTAAAGGTTATGAAGGAAAAGGGCTGGGAGTTTGCTTCCCATAGCTATGGACACAGGGATATGGGAAAAGCCACTTATAATTTTACAGTGAAAGATACCGACCGCTGGGAGAAAGAAGTTGGCAGTCTTATAGGACCGACAGATATCTATATATTCCCTTACGGCATAGACATCGAAACCACCATGGGGCATTACAGCAGTGATAAATTTGAATATCTAAAGAAATCCGGGTTCGACTATTTCTGCGGAGTATTCAAATCACCCTGGATTCAGGTTCAAAAAGATTATGTAAGAATGACCAGAAGACCTGTGGATGGGCAGGCTATGTTAGAATTTCCAGACAGGTTAAAAGATTTATTTGATTTAAGTACCATTATAGACGCAGCAAGACCTGAATGGGAAAAATAAGAATTCTGATAATATAGTGATTATATCAAACAGGCTGGGCCTATACCCAGCCTGAATTTTTTGTGACGGCAAGCGTATTGGTATGCAATTGCAGTAAAATATGTTATGATATAGGAGTTAGAAAGAAACCAGGGATGATATGTTACCAATGAAAGCATTAACGGTTTCAAGGAACATTTAATATTTTAATTCAGGCAGCATCGCTGGTGAGCTTACGATTTGCATGAATGTTATTGTACAGGTTTAGAAGGGAAGGGTATTTATGAGCTTTACCCATTTACATTTACATACAGAATACAGTCTTCTGGATGGCTCGGGCAAGATAAAAGAAATGGTTGCCAGAGTGAAGGAGCTGGGCATGGACAGTATGGCAATTACTGACCACGGTGTTATGTATGGAGTCATTGATTTTTATAAAGCCTGCCTGGCGGAAGGAATAAAGCCGATTATCGGTTGTGAGGTCTATGTAGCTCCCGGTTCCCGCTTGGACAGGGAAGCAGGTGCATCTGACGAAAGATATTATCATTTGATCCTGCTGGCAGAAAACAATACAGGTTACCAGAACCTTATGAAAATAGTATCTACCGGTTTTTTGGAAGGCTTTTATTACAGGCCCAGGGTAGATCATGAAATATTAAAACAACACAGTGAAGGACTGATTGCCCTTAGTGCCTGTTTGGCCGGAGAAGTGGCTAATTATATCCGTAAGGGTTTCTATGAAGAAGGAAAAAGGGCAGCCCTTGATTATCAGGAAATCTTTGGGGAAGGAAACTTCTTTTTGGAACTTCAGGATCATGGAATAACAGAACAGGCGGATGTGAACCAGGGTTTACTGCGTATGAACAAAGAGACCGGGATACCCCTGGTTGCTACCAACGATGTTCATTATACCATGGAAAGTGATGCCCAGGCACATGATATCCTCTTGTGTATTCAGACACAGAAGAAAGTATCTGATGAAAATCGTATGAGGTATGAAGGCGGACAATACTTTATCAAATCAGAAGATGAGATGAAACGCCTTTTTCCTTATGCACTGGAAGCTCTTGAGAACACCTACAAAATTGGACAAAGATGTAATGTAAACATAGAATTCGGTGAATACAAGCTTCCTAAATTCGATGTTCCTGCAGGCTATACGGCTCTGGAATATTTAAAGAAGCTCTGTTATGAGGGATTGGTGGAGAGATATCCAACCAATTATGAAGAACTTCTGGAAAGATTGAATTATGAGATAGACACCATTGAAAACATGGGTTTTGTGGACTACTTCCTTATCGTTGGAGATTTTATCAAATATGCAAGAGATAATGACATTAGTGTAGGACCCGGCAGAGGAAGTGCCGCCGGCAGTATTGTATCCTATTCTCTTGGTATAACCAATATCGATCCGATTAAGTACAGCCTACTTTTTGAGCGGTTCTTAAATCCTGAAAGACTTACCATGCCTGATATCGATATTGACTTCTGTTATGAACGCCGGCAGGAGGTAATCGACTATGTTGTCAGAAAATACGGTAAAGACAGGGTAGTGCAGATTGTTACCTTTGGAACCATGGCGGCCAGAGCGGTAATTCGTGATGTTGGACGTGCAATGGACCTGGGTTATGCCAGAGTAGATACCGTTGCCAAGATGATTCCTATGGAGCTTGGGATAACCATAGGAAGGGCATTGGAAATCAACAGAGAGCTTAAGAACTTATATGATTCAGATGAGGAAATCAGATATCTTCTTGATATGTCCCTGCGTTTGGAAGGACTTCCAAGACACACCTCCATGCATGCAGCAGGAGTAGTAATCAGTAAGGCTCCGGTGGTGGAATATGTTCCGGTTTCCAGAGCCTCTGATGAATCCGTAACCACGCAGTTTACCATGACGACCCTTGAGGAGCTGGGACTGCTAAAGATGGATTTCCTTGGGCTACGTACCCTTACGGTAATACAGAATGCAGTCAGGCTTATTAATAAAAAACGCAAAAACGGAGAAATCCTGGATATTGAAAAAGTAGATTACGATGATTCGGCTGTATATGCCATGATAGCTTCCGGAAAGACAGACGGAGTATTCCAGTTGGAAAGTTCGGGCATGAAGAGCTTTATGAAGGAACTTAAGCCAAGAAACATGGAGGATATCATAGCCGGAATCTCCCTTTACCGCCCGGGACCAATGGACTTCATCCCGAAATACATTAAAGGAAAGAATAATGAGGACAACATCTCCTATGAATGCTCCCAGCTGGAATCAATTCTTTCACCTACCTATGGCTGTATCGTATACCAGGAGCAGGTAATGCAGATTGTACGTGAGCTGGCAGGTTATAGCTTTGGACGAAGCGATCTGGTACGCCGAGCCATGTCTAAGAAAAAGGCCTCTGTAATGGAGAAGGAAAGGAAGAACTTCGTTTACGGTAATGAAGAAGAGGGTGTACCCGGCTGTATTAGCAATGGGATTGCAGAAGAGGTAGCAAATCATATCTTTGATGAAATGACCGACTTTGCGAAATACGCCTTTAATAAGTCACATGCAGCAGCTTATGCAGTAGTATCTTATCAGACTGCTTACCTTAAATGCTATTATCCCGTGGAATTTATGGCTGCCTTATTAACCTCCGTTATGGACAATGCGGGAAAGGTCTCCGAGTATATCTTTACCTGCAGGCAGATGGGGATAAAGATACTTCCTCCGGATATCAATGAAGGCGATGCAGCTTTTTCTGTATCAGACGGTTCCATACGATATGGTCTGTCCGCTATAAAGGGCCTTGGAAGACCCGTAATTGACAGTGTAGTTAAGATAAGGGAGCAGGGAGGAGCCTTTACCTCCTTAAAAGACTTTGCAGAGAGGTTATCAGGCAAGGAAGTGAACAAAAGAACAGTAGAAAGCTTTATCAAATCCGGTGCTTTTGACAGCCTTCCCGGAACCAGGAAGCAGCAGATGATGATGTATGTACAGATTCTGGATGAAGTAGCACAGAGTAAGAAGAGGAACCTGACCGGTCAGTTAAGCCTCTTTGATTTTGCTGATGAAGAGGATAAACAGGAAATGGAGATTAGCTTTCCTAATATTGGTGAATACTCAAAAGAACAGCTGCTTGCCTTGGAGAAAGAGGTCATGGGAATCTACGTAAGCGGTCATCCCCTCGAAAGTTATGAGGAGCTGCTTAAGAAGAATGTTACCCATAACACCCTGGATTTTGCATTGGATGAAGAAACGGGAGAGACCAAAGTAAACGATGGTGAGATGGCAGTGGTTGGTGGTATCATATCCGTTAAGACTGTAAAAACCACCAGAAATAATTCCATGATGGCTTTTATAACCTTGGAGGATATGGCAGGAGCCGTGGAAGTAATCCTGTTTCCCAAGGATTATGAGAAGTATAAAGCTTATTTGTCTGAAGACAGCAAAATCCTTGTAAAAGGAAAAATTACCGTGGAAGAGGAGAAAGCGGCAAAGATAATCTGCCAGGAAGTAATCCCTTTTGATCATAACCCCAAGGAGGTCTGGATAAAGTATAAAGATAAAGAAAGTTTTGTACAAGATGAACAAAGTCTGTATGAAATTTTAAGACAATATGATGGTAACGATCAAGTAAAGATTTATCTGGAATGTGAAAAAGCAATAAAACAGTTACCAAAATCAAAAAGTATTAAGGCAGAAAATGTGCTGCTGACAAAATTGCGGGAAATCTACGGAGAACCCAATGTTAAAGTAGTAGAAATGAGTATTGAAAAAGCCAGAAAAAAGGGTTAAAATAAGAGCGATTGAAGTTTCTTGGAGGTGAACGATAATGGCAAAAGAAATTAAAACAATAGGTATACTGACAAGTGGTGGTGATGCCCCCGGAATGAACGCAGCTATCAGAGCTGTTGTCAGAACTGCATTGGCAAATGGATTAAATGTTAAAGGAATCCGTAGAGGTTTCAGCGGTTTATTAGAAGAAGATATTATAGATATGGACGGAAGAAGTGTATCTGATATCATTCAGCGCGGCGGTACCGTTCTTTATACTGCCAGAAGTAAGGAGTTCATGACTTCTGAAGGCCAGGATAAAGGTGCAGAGATCTGCAGAAAACATGGTATTGACGGAGTAGTTGTAATCGGCGGAGACGGATCTTTCCAGGGTGCAGGCAAGCTTGCTGCAAGAGGCATTAATACCATTGGACTTCCTGGAACCATTGATCTTGATATTTCATGTACAGATTACACCATTGGTTTTGATACAGCTGTTAATACAGCGATGGAAGCAATTGATAAGGTCAGGGATACTTCCACTTCCCACGAAAGATGCAGCATTATTGAAGTAATGGGAAGAAATGCAGGTTATATCGCTTTATGGTGCGGTATTGCAAACGGAGCAGAGGATATCCTTATAACAGAGAGATATGATCATAACGAACAGCATATTATAGATAATATCATTCATAGGAAGCAGGCAGGCAAGAAGCATCATATTATTGTTAATGCTGAAGGAATCGGCGATTCTTACGGCATGGCAAAAAGAATTGAAGCAGCTACCGGAATAGAGACCAGAGCAACTATCATCGGACATATACAAAGAGGCGGAAGTCCTACATGTATGGACAGGGTATATGCATCTACTATGGGCTCTATTGCTGTTGATCTTCTTTGTCAGGGTGCAACCAACCGTGTCGTTGGATACAGAAACGGACAATACGTAAATTACGATATTGAGGAAGCACTTGCTATGACAAAGGATATTGACCAGTATATGTACGACATGGCACAAAAATTATCTCAATAAATCCTGTTTTAGGCAGAAACAAGCCTGACCAATCTTACACTTGCGATAAAACCCAAAGTGTTTCCAGCGGTCAGGCTTTTCCATTTATAAAAGCTGAACACGATTACGGGTTCGGCACAAAGTGTAATCTGTGCAAGGCTGTACTGGTTCAATTATATTAACTAAGTCTGCCATGGCAGACTTTTTTCTGTAAATAAGTAGGATAGAGAAAATTGTTCAGCGGTTAGGATCTCATAAATTGCTCAGTTAAGATTCTGGCAGCACAAGATATGAAAAGTCTGTATTTATGGCATTTTCATAGCTGGAAGAGAAAAAGAACAAAATTTAGCATTAAATACAAAGCTTTATTAAAGAGCAAAATGAATTTCAAAAAATCATATTTCATGTATAATGAGTACATAAGCTTAAACAATGAGTTTTGTAAAAGGAAAGGCACAGGTAAAAAAATGAATTCCCGATTTAAAAAATTCCTATCATATTACAAACCCTATAAAGGGTTATTCTTCTCAGATATGTTCTTTGCACTTTTAGCGGCGGCCATATCCTTGGTCTACCCTCTGATCGTACGCTACATAACCAATGACCTGCTAGGAAAATACGAGATATCCGATGTGTTCTCTACAATCATTAAACTGGCATTTCTTATGATTGGTCTTGCGATACTTGAGTTTTTTGCAAATTTCTATATCTCTTACCAGGGGCATATCATGGGAGCAAAGATGGAATACGATATGAGAAATGACATCTTTGAACATTATCAGAAATTATCCTTTAATTTTTATGATAACCAGAAGACCGGACAGCTAATGTCCAGAATAACCAATGACTTATTTGATATAACAGAATTATGTCACCATGGTCCGGAGGATATCGTAATCTCCATTATAAAATTCGTAGGTGCTTTTGTTATTCTTATTAATATCAATCTTCCCATAACCCTGATCGTCTTTGCCTTTATACCCATCATGTTTCTTTTCGCATATCAAATGAAAAATCGCATGAACAGTGCTTTTCGAAGAAACAGGGATAGAATTTCAGAAATCAATGCACAGATAGAAGATAATTTATCCGGTATCCGGGTAGTAAAATCCTTTGCAAATGAGAAACAGGAAATCGATAAGTTCCATGACGGAAACAGAAGATTTGTTGAAAGCAAAAGAAATAGTTACTGGCAGATGGCGACCTTCCATTCCGGTCTTGGAATGTTTACTACCTTTATCAACATAGCCGTAATTGTTGGAGGAGCTGTTTTTATAGCAAAAGATGTTATAGCCTTAACCGACCTGCTGACCTTCTTACTTTATATTAATAACATTATTGAACCGGTAAGAAAGCTGATTAACTTTACGGAACAGTTCCAGAACGGTATTACAGGCTTTGACCGTTTTATGGAAATCATGGAGATTCAGCCGGATATCGTAGACCGGAAAGATGCAGTTGCCCTTAAGGAAGTAAAAGGTGAGATTGAATTCAAGAACGTTTCCTTTAAGTATAACGATACCAAATCAGATGTATTTCATAATATTAACTTAAAGGTCGGAGCGGGTGAATATGTCGCCCTGGTTGGGCCTTCCGGTGTAGGAAAGACAACATTGTGCAGCCTTATTCCGAGATTCTATGAAGCTGCAGACGGCGATATTCTCTTAGACGGAAAGGATATCAGAGATATCAAGCTTCGTTCCCTGCGTAAGAACATTGGAATCGTTCAGCAGGATGTCTACCTGTTTGCAGGAAGCGTAATGGATAATATCCGTTACGGAAGACTGGAAGCAACGGATGAAGAAATTATAGAAGCTGCTAAAAATGCCAATGCCCATGAGTTTATAATGGAGCTGCCAGACGGTTACAATACTTATATCGGGCAGAGAGGTGTTAAACTATCCGGTGGTCAGAAACAGCGTATCAGTATCGCCAGAGTATTCCTTAAGAACCCTCCGGTACTAATCTTTGACGAAGCTACCTCTGCTCTTGATAATGAAAGCGAGAAGATCGTTCAGGAATCTTTGGAGAAGTTGGCAAAGAACAGAACTACCTTTGTTATTGCTCATAGACTTACGACTATACGTAATGCGGAAAATATTATTGTACTTACAGAAGACGGTATTGCTGAGCGCGGAAGTCATCATGAACTGTTAAACAATAATGGAATCTACGCAGGACTTTATAAACTGACACAGAACACAGAACAGGCATATATAAGCTGACATACGAATGTCCATGGCAGATGGGATATTCACGAAAGAGGTTATTATGAACAAAAAGATCATATTTTTTGATATTGATGGAACATTGTACGATCCTGAATTAGGGGTTACCGATCTGACGAAGCAGGCAATTAAGAACCTTTTAGAAAAGGGACATATACCCGTAATATGTACCGGAAGAACGAAAGCCATGGTACCTGACTATCTTACCGAGATGGGGTTCCTTGGAGTACTTGCAGGAGCGGGAACCTATGTGGAATATGACGGCAAGGTAATCCATAATAAAACAATGGGACCGGAAACCGGGGATTCTACCATAGCGCTGCTGAAGGAAAACGGAATCCATTATATCCTGGAAGGACCGGAGAATATTTATGTTGACGGTGAAAATAATGCAGAGGAATACCAAAGAGTAATAGAATTTGCAAAAAAATATGCCGGAGACAGATTACGTACCATACAAGAAGGGGATTATATAATAAACAAGTTCACCTGTGCACCAGGTACTGCAGGCAGTTTTGAGAAAGCAGAGAAAAAGCTAAGAGATGAATATCATTTTACGCTGCATATAGACGGTAATTTTGAAATGACGCCAAAGGGTTATGATAAATCTACCGGAATACGCCTGCTCCTGGAATATCTCAAGGCTGACAGAAAGGATACCTATGCTTTTGGTGACAGCACCAATGATCTGGAAATGCTCCAATACGTAGAGTATGGCATTGCTATGGGAAACAGTTATCCGCAGGTATTAGAAGCAGCCAGATATAAGACTTTGACCATTCAAGAAGATGGAATCTATTACGGTTTAAAGGAATTTGGATTAATATAAAAAAATATGGAACCAAAATATGATTTATTTCGTCTAATCTTTGATAGTATACGGTGACTGTCGGGATTGGACAGGGGGGAGCCATAACCTATAATGGTTCTGTATTTATACAATCGTATATTAGGGGGATACTTAAATGCACCAGGAAAATAGGGAGGTCCATGATATCGAAACCTTGATCAGAGAATATGGTAACGATGTATTACGGACCGCTTATATGTATGTAAAGGACAGTCATCTGGCAGAAGATATTTTTCAGGATGTATTCATCAAGGTAAACCAGAAACTTCATACCTTCCAGGGAGACAGCAATATAAAGACATGGATAATCCGTATAACTATCAATACGTGCAAGGACTATATGAAAAGTGCATGGAACCAGAAGGTCATGCAGTTTACAGAAGTTCACGAGAATACACTGACAGGTAAGGATGAATTCGTGGCAGTGGAACAGGAAGATGAAAACAGGCTGGTCAGAGATGCAGTAATACAGTTGCCTCAGAAATATAAGGATGTACTGCTGTGTGTTTATTTTCAGGATATGTCTGTTGCAGAGACAGCAAAGCTTTTAGGAATAGCGGAGGGGACGGCCAAAAGCCGCCTTTCCCGGGCAAAAGACAAACTAAAGCTTAGCCTTGAAGGGAGGATATAACAATGGATAAGAATAAGACTGGAAAAAATCCTTCACCTGTCAGGGATGACATGGAATTAAAAGCACTGCTGAATGCCTCCTTTGATAAGGATGATTTAACCGTATCCGAGGATCTGATACAAAGAACCCTTCTAAAAATCAAGGAAGCCGAAGCAGAAGATAAAAAGAATGCTGATAATACAGCAGCAGAAATACCGGTTGGAGGCGAAGCTGACACAGAACAGGAACGCAATGGAGATAAAAAGCCTGTTATAAAATTCCCTGTAAGACGTTTTGCAGGTGCGGCAGCGGCAGTACTGCTTTTGGTATCGGCTGTATGGCTTTATCAGAACAGTATTACCGGAACCAAACAGGATAATTCGGTGAATGAAAAGTCAGAGCAGCAGCTGCTTGGTATAGCTGACGCTGGAAAGGCAGAAAATTACACAATGACTGCACCGGAAACCTCAGCAGTACAGGGGATTGAAGAGGATGAAGCGGCAAGCACTGCAAAAGAAGCGCCGTCAGAGGGAGATGCCTCCGTTGATATCACAGCATCATCTGGTAGTGGTGTTGACACAACAGCGGCAGCGGATGCGAAAAGCAGTATGGTAACCCTGGTTGCTCCGGAGGTACTTTCAGAACTTTATCCCATAAATACAGACGAGGTAGTAACCTTTCAAGTAAATAAAGCGAAAGGAAAACAAACCGGAACAGAAGAAAAGTCACTGGAGGAACCGTCTGAGAAAGCTGCTGAACTATATGCTCTGCTGGCAGTTTATACGGTACAGGTATCAGAAACGGAAGAAACAGATCTACTTTACAGCATTGATATCACTACACAAGATAAAAATATCATTACCTACGACTTCTATCCGGAAACAGTAAAAGTAACCGATGGACGCCTGGCAGGGAAGAGTGTCATATATACAGTGAAGGAGCAGGCGGATTTATTAAAGAAGCTTGCGGAATTTAAAACGAATTAATCACAAAGAAAAAAGCAGTTGCTTAAATTAGGTTTTAGGCAGCTGCTTTCTATTTTTATTCTTCTGAAGATTATTTCTCTTCAGCTTCTTCAGAGGTTTCTTCCTCTTTGGCAGCATCCTGCGCATCAGAGGTAATATTTATAGATACATATTCTCTGGTTTCTTTTTTGTCAGAAGCGGGAGTATCTTCTTCCGTATCAAAGTCCTCAAAATCGTCTTCGAAATCATCAAAATCGTCTGCCGTGTCTTTGTTCAATACGTTCTTGTAAAGGTAATAAGCACCGCCGGCCAAGGTAGCAATGGAGATAGTACCGAATAAAAATTTTCCGAATTTCTTCATAATGAACATACTTCCTTTCGTTTAACAGTATATGCATTTTGCGATTGAAATTATACACATTAAAGGATAAATTTTGCATCGTAAGCTTGCATATTTACCGCTTTTATTATCCCGGTTCTCAGCAGGATATCTTTCGTAATACTAATTCTTCTTGGTTCATAATAGCTGATCGATAAGCTGATAAAGTCTTAGTGAGAATGACATACCATCAGCATAGCTTTCAATATTTGGGAAATACAGAAGCTTATGTCAACTATGATTATCTATTATTATAAGACAATAAAGGCTAAAAGGAAAGAAAAATTTACTGGCCGAAATTAGATATTGCTGAGAATTTACAGAAATGCTATAATGAAATGACATAACAGAATAATAAGCCCCAAAAGATACTATGCTAATTGACCGGTTGTTTGACAATGCATAGAAAAGAGGAACAAAAATGTTATACAACAGCGTTATAAAAGGTACCTTCCTATCAAGGCCAAATCGTTTTATTGCCTATGTAGAGGTAGAAGGTACAATACATAAATGTCATGTTAAGAATACAGGACGCTGTAAAGAACTTCTGATACCAGGTGCAACAGTCTACCTGGAGGAATCAGATAATAGTAAGCGCAGTACCAAATATTCATTGATTGCAGTTGAAAAAGGCACCCGTTTAATAAATATGGATTCCCAGGCACCCAATAAAGCAGTGCATGAATGGCTGGCAAATGGGAACCTTATGAAAGACACGGTTAAGATAAAGCCCGAGCAGGTATATGAGAACTCCAGATTTGATTTTTATGTGGAGACTCCTGAAAGAAAAGCATTTATTGAAGTGAAAGGAGTGACACTGGAAGAGGAAGGAACAGTACTTTTCCCTGATGCCCCTACGGAAAGGGGAGTTAAGCATATAAACGAACTGTGTAAGTGCCTGCAGGAAGGATATGAGGCATATATTCTTTTTGTGATACAGATGGAGGGAGTGGAATACTTTACACCAAATGACAGAACACACAAGGAATTTGGAGATGCCTTACGTCAGGCAAGCAGCCAGGGGGTTCAAATTTTAGCAATGGATTGTCAGGTAGAACCTAATAGCCTAAAACTGAAATCTGCCGTACCGGTTAAGCTGGTACAAGGGCGCGCCTGAACACACGGTACCCTTCTGAATGCCCCGCACAAGCAGTTTTAAAAGACTCTGGAAATTTTATAGAAAAACACTATAACTGTGATAAAGGGAGAAATCAAAATGTACGAAATGAAGGATGAATATTATACCGGTATAGAGCTTATTGATACACAGCATAAAGAACTGTTTCGCATAGCTGACGAAGCATATATGCTATTAAAAGACGAATTTGTAGTGGATAAATTCGATGATATTGTAGCAATCATACTAAGACTAAAAGATTATGCAACCAAACATTTTTCAGATGAAGAAGCGTATATGATGAGCATCGGACATAAAAAATTATTTTCTCAAAAAACAGAACATGAGGATTTTCTGGAAAAAATAAATGATGTAAACTTTGCGGACATGGATCATAATCAAACAGAGACACTATTGGATATTTTGGAATTCTTAAATGACTGGCTGGTACATCACATTCTTGAAAAGGATATGCTAATTGGAAAGCTATAAATAAAATTCTAATATAAGCTAAATTTTAAATATAAGTTAAACTTTAATTTTTTCCTTTTGTATTCGAACAAAGGTTTAAATAGGCTGTATTTTCAAAAATGCCGTAGGTTAAATAACCTAATTTAGCTTATATAATACATATGAAAAGGCAGAATGCCTTAATTTAACTGTATTTCGCATGGAGAAGTCAGCATACTAATAGTAGTACTAATATTAGTATTTTAGCTATTCATGCCGAAACCATACAGCCTCCAAATTGAAGCTTTTTTCATGTTTGTGAGCCATTGTAAGAAACTCCAATAAAAGGAGAGATGTCGTGAATATAGGATTATTTACGGAAACCTACTACCCCGAGATAAACGGGGTTGCTAATTCGGTATATATATTAAAGAAAGAACTGGAAGCTCTGGGACACACGGTATATGTGTTTACAACAACGACTCCGGGAGCACCGGAATATGAATACAATGTCTTCCGTGTTCCAAGCTTGCCCTTTATTCTGATTACGGAGAGGCGTATCGGAATGTTCTACTTGCCGAAACTAGCAGGAATCATAAAAAAATTGAATCTGGATATCATCCATACCCATACGGAATTTTCCTTAGGAATATTCGGGAGGATTATGGCAAAAGAGTTAAAGATACCAATGATTCACACCTACCACACAATATACGAAGACTACACCCATTATCTTCCCCATTTCAAAGCACTGGATGCAAGAGCCAAGGCCTTTGTACGAATATTTACAAAAGTATGCTGTAACTCAGTAGCCAGAGTAATCGTACCTACAGAAAAGGTAAAAGAACTGCTGCAAAAATACAGCGTATACAGAGAAATATCCGTCATACCAACAGGTGTAGATCTTAAAAAGTTCAATCCCGCTTTATATAAACAAGAAGATATCGATCAAATCAAGACCGAGTACGGCATTTTAAAAGAAGAAAAAGTCATACTCTATATAGGCAGGGTATCCAGAGAAAAGAATATCATAGAAACCATCAATGCCATGGAGTACTATATGAAAGACGGCAAACCGGTCAAATTCCTGATTGTAGGAAGCGGACCGGAAATGGATGAACTAAAGGACAGGGTAGCAGAACTTGACCTGCAGCAGAAAATAATATTTGCAGGCTCCAAACCTTGGGATACTATCGGTCTCTATTATCAACTAGGAGACGTATTCGTCAGTGCCTCACAAAGTGAGACACAGGGCTTAACCTATATAGAAGCCATGGCCGCAGGAATACCGGCAGTAGCCAGAGAAGACAGATGCCTGGACGGCATCCTCTTTGATGGAATAAACGGCTATAAATTCACCGATCAAAAAGGATTGATAGAAAGCCTGGATAAAGTCCTCTTTACAGACAAAGAAACACCTTACGGAGAAAATGCCAGAGAACTCATGCAGAAATTCTCAACAGAGACCTTTGGAAAAAGCGTTGAAGACGTCTATGAGGACGTTCTTGGAAATGAACGCTATTCTGAACAGACCGGCATCTCTGAAGCAAAAAAAATAAATTATCTGAAAATGCCATTTTAACCACAGCTTCCATACGGATATCATTATAAAATCCATATGGAAGCTGTATTATATTTTCGAAAATTTTTAAAAGCTAAATGAGCGATATGCTGTTATAGGATATTATTAATCCGTATATCCCAAATAATAAATACAAGAAAAGTTTAATTCAACTTCATCTTATTAATGGATTTTATTATTAAAACGCTGTATGTAAACCATCATTCTTCAGTGTTAACCTTAAAATAAACGAAAGAATCTAAAATGTGAAAATTGTGAATAGAAAAAATAAATTAAAGCTATCCTAATTTCTTAGCATAAATAAACACACCCACACAGAAATAAACACATCTATATAGTAATCATAAAAAAAGAAATACTTAATAACTATATCTGCAAAGCATGCCAGTAACGGAGAAAACCCACCTTGCTATTTGGTAGATTAGGTCTCGGAAAGGTTCCTTATGACACTTAAACTTCAGTAGTTGCGCTAAGTATTGAATAAGCCACTGTTTGAGCATATAAGAAACCAGCATAGTTCTGCTGGTTTCTTCGCGAGTTTGGCTTATTCAATACTGTCCTAAGCAATTACTGAAGTTTTAGTGGAATAAGGGTTCTTCTCCGAACCAAAACGTACAAATAGCAAGGCGGGTTTTCGTACCACTGCCACAACCTGCCTTTATACAACTGCTTAACAAGGTGCAAAATACCACTTGACAAAAATTGCTGAAATGCTATAATGAGGTTTATCAATAAGAAAACGCGTTGAAGAGACGAGTAAGATGTGAAATGACACAGAGAGGGATATGAGGTGCTGAGAATATCCCGCCAGGAAACATCCGAAAACTACCTCTGAGTGGTCCTAATCCGATCCGGTGATTCCGTTATCATCTAATGAAGTGGGAATTTAACAATCCAATGAGGGTGGAACCGCGAGATATATGCTCGTCCCTTTCGAGCTGCTATAAGGCAGGCGAAAGTGATGAGCTTTTTTGATGCCTTTTTATCAGCAGGATGTAATATAAACTGTCCCCATAACGGGAACGGCAGAAACAGGGAATATACAATCAAAGATTGGATATTCAGGAATGAAAATTCAAACAAAAAGAAGCATGTATTCAAAAGAATGCAGCTATGGGAAAGGAATGGTTACTTGTATGAAGATAACATTAAAAGACGGATCAGTAAAAGAATACGAAAATCAAATGGCAATCATAGATATTGCAAAGGATATTAGTGAAGGACTTGCCAGAAATGCCTGTGCAGCAGAGCTTAACGGAAAGGTAGTGGACCTTAGAACCGTTGTAGCAGAGGACAGCAGCTTAAGCATCCTTACCTTTGACAGCGAGGGCGGAAAAGCAGCATACAGACACACTACCTCTCATGTACTTGCAGAAGCAGTAAAAAGACTGTATCCAGCTGCAAAGCTTGCAATAGGTCCTTCCATTGATACTGGTTTTTATTATGACTTTGATGTAGAGCCATTTGACAGAGCAGCGCTGGATGAGTTAGAGAAGGAAATGAAGAAGATTATAAAGGAAGGTGCGGAGATCAAGCGCTTTACCCTTCCAAGAGAAGAAGCTATCCGCTTTATGGAAGAAAAAAATGAGCCATATAAGGTTGAACTGATTCAAGACCTGCCCGAAGGAGAAGAAATTTCCTTCTACAGTCAGGGAGAATTTACCGATCTTTGTGCAGGACCACACTTGATGAGCACAAAAGGTATTAAGGCTATCAAATTAATTTCCTCCTCCGGTGCTTACTGGAGAGGTTCTGAAAAAAACAAGATGTTAACCAGAGTGTATGGTACTGCTTATACAAAGAATGCAGACCTGGATGCTTATCTTGTTCATTTGGAAGATATCAAGAAACGTGATCACAACAAGCTAGGCCGTGAAATGGGATTATTTACAACGGTTGATGTAATCGGACAGGGACTTCCTCTTATTATGCCAAACGGTGTTAAGATCATGCAGACAATGCAGAGATGGATCGAAGACGAAGAGGAAAAAAGAGGTTATGTCAGAACAAAGACTCCATTTATGGCAAAAAGCGACCTGTATAAAATCTCCGGTCACTGGGACCATTACAAAGAGGGAATGTTTGTTTTAGGAGATGAAGAAAAAGATAAAGAAGTATATGCACTACGTCCTATGACTTGCCCCTTCCAGTATTATGTATACAAATCCGAACAGAGATCTTACCGTGATCTTCCTATCCGTTTAGGTGAGACTTCAACTCTGTTTCGTAACGAGGATTCCGGTGAGATGCACGGCTTAACCCGTGTACGCCAGTTCACTATATCAGAAGGTCATTTAGTAGTAAGACCGGATCAGATGGACGAAGAATTCAAGGGTTGTCTTGATCTTGCAAGATATTGTCTGAGCACACTCGGACTTGCGGAGGATGTAACATATCGTCTTTCCAAATGGGATCCCAACAACAAGGAGAAATACATTGGAACAGCAGATGTCTGGGAGGAAACACAGGGAAGAATCCGTAAGGTTTTAAATGACCTTGAGATACCTTTTACGGAAGAAGAAGGAGAAGCTGCTTTCTATGGTCCTAAGGTAGATATACAGGCTAAAAACGTATATGGCAAAGAAGACACTATGATTACCATTCAGTGGGATGCATTAATTGCAGAACAGTTTGATATGTACTATATCGACCAGAACGGTGAGAAGAAACGTCCTTATATCATTCACAGAACCAGCATTGGCTGCTATGAAAGAACGCTGGCATGGTTGATTGAGAAATATGCAGGTCAGTTCCCTACCTGGCTGTGTCCTGAGCAGGTGAGAGTACTTCCAATCTCCGAGAAATATCATGATTATGCCAAAAAAGTAGAGTCAGAGCTGAAAGAAAATGATATCCGCTGCAGTGTAGACGAACGCGCCGAGAAAATCGGTTACAAGATTCGTGAAGCAAGACTGGAACGTGTTCCTTATCTATTGGTGGTAGGACAGAAGGAAGAAGAGGAAGGTCTTGTATCCGTAAGAAGCCGTTACCTGGGGGACGAAGGTCAGAAAGAGCTTTCTGTGTTTGTAGATGCTATCTGCAAGGAAATCAGAAGAAAAGAAATCAGAAAAATTGAAGTAGAGCAGCAGGCTTAATTTCATATAATCCTTAAGATGTCAGGTGAACAGAAGTTTACCTGACATCTTGCTATACATTAAGCTTCATCCCCTTTGTTTTGAAACATATGATACAGAGGCAGACATGCATGCAAGACATTTTTCCTCTCCGTATTCCGGTACCGTGGAAGATCCGGTAACAGGGACAGCGTCAGGAGTTATGGGGGTATTTTATGCTACATACATAAACAAAGACTTTGATAAACCCCTTACTCTAAATATAGAACAAGGGCAGGAAATTGGAAAAGATGGCAGGGTAATTGTTCGGGTCAGGAAATCGCTTGCAGATTATGAAGTCGAGATTCTTGGCACAGCGGTGTATGTGAAAGAATTCGAGATACAGGTATAAAGTTATAATGAACTTGATATTATTCATTACTAAAACACCAGTTAAAGCTATCTGTTAAGGAATAGCGAACAGCTGGAATAGCAGAGGATATACGCATCAATAAATAAGGTTAGAATAATGGAAAAACGGATATTCTATGAAGAAAACAGTTACTAATTATTTATATATTTGATATACAAGGAAAGGATATCGTTATACGGTATGTTATGGTACTCAAATGCTTAATATCGGTACACACTTATCTGTAGCCAAAGGTTACGAACGAATGGGAAAGGATGCTCTATTAATAGGTGCCAATACCTTGCAGTTCTTTGCCAGAAATCCAAGGGGAGCCAAAGCGAAGGCGGCAGATTATAAGGACATGAATAAATTCAGAGAGCTGCTTCAGGAAAATGATTTTGCCAGGATAATGGCACATGCGCCTTATACCCTCAATGCCTGCTCCAAAGATGCCCATTTAAGAGAATTGTCAGCGCAGATGTTTGAAGAAGATGTCAACAGGATGGAATTCTTTCCGGGAAACTTTTATAATCTGCATCCGGGAAGCTGCCTGGGGCAGGAGAGCAGTATTGCTATAGAACAGATTGCACTTATGCTAAATAAGGTAATGTATGAAGGAATGCATACAACAGTTCTACTGGAAACCATGTCCGGTAAGGGCAGTGAAATGGGAAGGACCTTTGAAGAAATCAAAGCAGTGATAGAGCTTGTAGAGGTGAAGAAAAGTATTGGTGTCTGCATGGATGCCTGTCATCTATGGAATGCAGGATACGACCTGGTAAATAACCTGGAAGGGGTTCTTCAGGAATTTGACCGGATAATTGGACTTAAGTACCTGAGGGCATTCCACTTAAATGATACCATGGATGCCCTGGGAAGTCACAAGGACAGGCATGTGACCATCGGTGACGGAATTCTTGGAGTTGAAACCATTACCTCTATTATTAACCATCCAAAGCTGAGAGACTTGATATTTATCCTCGAAACACCAACAGAACTGGAAGGGCACAGAAAAGAAATAGAAATGTTAAAGAAGGCAAGAAAGGATTAGGTAATCTTTTGATGAAGCTCTTTTTCTATTCAGCTTGTCTACTGTATAAGTGAAAAGAAGTATCAGATAAAATCTGTAATTATGCAGTGGGAAGCACCGTTAATACCTCCCCATCCCATTATATAAGAAGTCCTGATTCTCTGGATATTTTGCTCATGGAATTGCACAACAGACAACTTGCTTAAATAATCAGAGAAGAGGACTTTTGGTACTTTTCAAATAAGAGCATTTATTCAATTTTTGTAAACTACCTGTACTCTGTACTAATAAATCATTTATATTTGAATCTAATCTATTATTCTATAAAGGAATTTTCCACCAGGAAATCATGAGCAACTGTGGCCGGTTCCATTTGCAGTTCATCTACTTTATAATTCAGTTCAGCCATAACAGCATCTGTAAGAACATCACCCAACTCTTCAATAACAGGTATTATTTCCGGATATTTATTAGCTATTTCTTCCCGCATTAAAGGGATGGCATAATAAGGCGGAAAGAAGTTCTTATCATCTTCTAAGGTAACCAGTTCGAATTTCTTCAGTAATCCGTCTGTTGAAAAAGCATCCACAACATCTGTTTCCTGATTCATTAAGGCTACATATCTGGGAGAACCGTCTAAGCCAACAGTATTCTTGAAGTTAAAATTATAAAACGCAGTAAGCCCAGGTATTCCGTCTATACGATTCAAGAATTCGAGGGTTGTACCGGCCCTTAAGTTTCTGCCGATCTTAGCCAGGTCGCTGATACTGTTTAAACCATAAGCAGCGGCAGTCTCTTGTGTAACGGCTAATACATAAGTGTTATTAAAGGCAAATTGCTTAAGAACGTCAATACCATATAGGTTTTTGAAATCATTTTTCACGGTAGTGTATACTTCCTCCATATCGGAGATGGGAGGATAATTAAGCGTATCTCCATAAGCAGTACCGCTGTAATCAAAGTAAAGATCGATATCACCGGATTTTAAGGCAGAGAAACAAACCTGAGTGCCACCTAAATTGATTTTTCTATCTACCGTTATATCTGTTCTGGCTTCAATCAAATCGGAAAACATATGAGCCAATATATGCTGCTCTGTAAAGTCCTTGCTGCCTATTCGAATGACTTTATCAGAGGAGATATGATTTACTATTCCGTTATAACCTAGAACCAATACCAGAATAAGACTTGTGGCAGCAATAATTCTTTTCTGGAACTTCTTTGATTTTACCTGCTTTTCCTTTGAGGCACCGGTTATTTGAAGGCTGACAGGCGTAACCAGCTTTTCTACGATACCGATAAGAAAGTCAACCAGAAGAGCCAATATACATGCGGGAACAGCACCTGCTAAGATCTGAAAATTGTTAACAGTACGTATTCCTGAGAAAACCAGAAAGCCTAAGCCTCCGGCGCCGATAAAAGCAGCCATGGTCATAAGGCCTACGGCAGTAACGGCTGAAATTCTGACACCGGTCATGATAACAGGCAGTGCAAGAGGAATCTGAATTTTAAACAGTATCTGGATCTTTGTAAGCCCTATGCCTCTGGCAGCTTCAATCGTCTGAGGATTGATGTTCTTTATACCAGTAAAGGTATTTTTAATAATAGGAAGCAGCGAATAGAGTATGACCATTACAACAGCTGGCAAGGTTCCGATTCCTAAGAAGGGAATGGCGAATCCAAGCAATGCCATACTGGGAACAGCCTGAATGATATTAGCAATTGCAAGCACCGGTTTATTGAGCTTATTCACATAGCTGATCAGAATACCCAGAGGAACGCCAAGGAGGATAGCCAGGCCTACCGCGATAGCTGTTAATTGTATATGTTCCAGAGTCAAAGAAAGAATCTGAGCTTTGTTTTGAAAAATATAATTAAAAAAATCTATCATGAGAACATCACCTCCTGGGTATCAATATATTGCTGGCTGAGAGTGGTAACAAGACTGCTCTTGGTTATAAGACCCAATAAGATGTTGTCATCACTTGTTACCGGAATACCGGATACCTGGTTTTCCTCAATGATTTTTAAGATATCGATAATGTTGTTGTCAGGAGATACTTTTAAGACATCCGTACCCATAATAGAGCGGGCTTCAAGGCTTAGATCGGAAAGGGGCTGAACCTGTTTGGCACTTATGATTCCCAGGAGCCTGCGGCTTTTATCAGTAACCATAAGGCTATCAACATTGGAAGTTCTCATTTTTTCCCTGCAACGCAGCAGTGGAAGTGTTTCAGAACAGGTAACCGGAGTTGTGATCATGATATCGGAAGCTTTTATATATTCAGGAGAAGTCCATATACGGTTCTTGCCCACAAACTCCTGGACAAAAGCATTGGCGGGATTTTTAAGTATATTTTCAGGAGTATCATATTGCAGAATAACCCCATCCTTCATGATGCAGATTTTATCGGCAATCTTAATCGCTTCATCCATATCATGGGTAACAAATACGATGGTTTTTTTAAATTGCGACTGTAAATTAAGAACCTCATCCTGAAGACCTGACCTTGTAATAGGATCCAATGCAGAAAAGGGTTCATCCATTAGAATTATCTCAGGATCTATGGCAAATGCTCGTGCAACTCCGACTCTTTGCTGCTGACCGCCGCTTAGTTCTGTTGGATAGCGGTCAGAGAATTCTTCCGGATCCAAGCCTACCATTTCCATTAATTCAAGTGTCTTCTTGTGAATTTCTTCCAGATCTCTTTTCTCAGAACGGGGAATGATTTCTATATTTTCTTCCACTGTCATATGGGGGAACAAACCGGTCTGCTGGATTACATAACCCATACTCCTTCTTAATTTTATGATATCTTTGGTTTCTATACTGTCTCCATTAATAAGGATACGTCCGCTTGTAGGCTTTACTAAACGATTGATCATCTTTAAAGTAGTAGTTTTCCCGCAGCCGCTTTCCCCGATAAAGGCAACCAGATCGCCTTTTTTGATCTGAAAGCTTATGTTGCTTAAAACCTGGTGATCTTTAAAACTTTTTGTAACATTTTCAAATACTATCACTTCTAAACCTCCCTTTTACGACAAGTGACAACACAACGATGATTACAAGTTGTTACTATAGTGACAATCCAATTATAAAGATAAGTTGTCACTTTGTCAAATTTAATCTATGCCACTCGTTAACAGAATAGTACAAAGCCTTTTCTCTCTCAGACGAAAATAACTGTCTGATATAAGAAGTTTGCAAGTACCTCAGCAGCAGGAAATACAAATTATGAGGAAGGAAAATTACTTAAAAAAAAGACTGCAATAGCAGTCTTTCAGAAATTATATAGAAAGTAAACGTTATTGCAGTTCTGGGTACATAAAAGATTTAACACGCTGCAGACTATTCTCATCGCCTACAAAATACAGGATATCTCCTTCCAGGAAAGAGACATAAGGTCCCGGGGAAAGAACAAGGGCCTCATTTCTCTTAATCGCTATAATAGTAGCGCTGGTGTTGTGCCAGAAGTTAACATCCTGTACAGACTGATTAAGATATGGTGTTTTGTCATTGATATCAATTTCAAAAGGAATAAAGGGGTTTGTGGAACGAAAGCGGTCGGTATAATCAATGAGTTTTGTCAGACATTCATTGAAATAGTTAAGTTCCGCGGATTGCCTTTGAACGCTGTCCATAATCTCATTTTTTAAGGTTTGAATGGTCTCTATTTCCGAATACTGCTTCACAAATTTTAAAGCATTTTCAAAGGACTTAATGAAAACACCGCTTCCTTTTGTAGCATCAACAATATTCAGGTCAGAGAGGATTAAAATTGCTCTTCTTGCGGTTTCGGAGGAAACGCCATATTGGCTTGCAAGAGAGGATCTTGCATATATTTTATCACCCACTTTATACTGCCCGTCTGCTATTTTAGATGCAATATCCATGGCAATCTGCTGGTATCTGGGATTGGTTATCTTTGTCTTTTTATCCATTTTCGATAAGTATACTCCTTTGAAATTAATCAAAAATTTAAAAGTATTCAAAACTAAGTATATGCTTTTATAGGAATAAATCCTTTTGTAGTACATAAACAAAAGTATATATAAGTACTGCCTTTTCTGCAGTTCACTTATTACTGAGTGCTATAATTTAAAATTAGTAATAATGCTACATTCTGTCTTTCTATTATAACAAGCTTTCCTTGTTAATAAAAGGAGAAGAAAGACTTCATCGAAAGAAGTATACCACAACAGCAATTATAATACTACTGAAAAGACAGCAATCGTATTGCAAAAGATAAGAGGTATAAAGGCTGAAAATCATGCTGGTACCGGTAAAACTATTCGGCGTTTCTCTGAATCTCACAAAGCCGACAGATTAAATTTGCCTTTTATTCCTCTAAATAGAATAACCTTGACAAGCAATGGAAAAATATTATATGATTAAGTAGTTTTGAGGCAGTTTCAGATTGGAAGCTGCCCGTTTACATGGAAAGCTGGAGGAATTGTTTTGGAAGACTATACCAAGGAAATAAACAGAAGACGGACCTTTGCCATCATATCCCATCCCGATGCCGGTAAGACCACATTGACAGAAAAACTTCTGCTCTATGGAGGTGCCATTAATCTGGCTGGTTCTGTTAAGGGAAAGAAGACGGACAGGCATGCAGTATCCGACTGGATGGAAATAGAAAAGCAGCGTGGTATCTCCGTAACATCATCGGTTATGCAGTTTAATTATGGCGATTTCTGCATTAATATTCTGGATACACCGGGACATCAGGACTTCTCGGAGGATACTTACCGTACCCTTATGGCAGCAGATTCCGCTGTCATGGTAATTGATGCTTCAAAAGGTGTTGAGAACCAGACAAAGAAGCTGTTTAAGGTTTGTGTAATGAGAGGAATCCCAATCTTTACCTTTATCAATAAAATGGATAGAGAAGCAAGGGATACCTTTGAATTGTTAGATGATATTGAAACAGTATTAGGAATTAAGACCTGCCCCATAAACTGGCCTATCGGCTCCGGCAAGAATTTCAAAGGAGTATATGACAGGGAAACCAAGCATATTATGCGCTTTTATGCCGCAAACAGCGGACAGAAGGAAGTGGATAAGGTAGAGGTGACCTTAGGTGATGAGAGCCTGGATGAATTGATTGGCAAGGAAAATCACAATGTTTTAAATGACGAAATCGAACTTTTAGAAGGTGCCGGAAGCGAATTTAATATAGAAGAGGTAAGGAACGGACAGTTAACACCAGTATTTTTTGGTTCTGCTCTTACAAACTTTGGCGTTCAGACTTTCCTGGAGCACTTTTTGAATATGACAACCACACCGCTTCCCAGAAAAGCGACAGAGGGTCTTGTAGATCCCGTTGAAAATGACTTCTCAGCATTTGTCTTTAAAATCCAGGCAAATATGAATAAAGCACACAGAGACAGAATAGCTTTTATGAGAATCTGCTCCGGCAAATTCGATGCAGGAATGGAAGTCAATCATGTGCAGGGAGGTCGAAAGATAAGACTGTCTCAGCCTCAGCAGTTAATGGCACAGGAGAGAAAAATAATTGAAGAAGCTTACGCCGGTGATATTATCGGTGTATTTGACCCCGGTATCTTTGCTATCGGTGATACCCTGTGTGCCTCTGATAAGAAATTTCAATATGAAGGCATACCGACCTTCTCACCGGAGCATTTTGCCAAGGTAAGACAGGTAGACACCATGAAGAGAAAGCAATTCTTAAAAGGTGTAACCCAGATAGCCCAGGAAGGTGCCATACAGATATTCCAGGAGTACAATACCGGTATGGAAGAAATCATTGTCGGTGTAGTAGGAGTCCTGCAGTTTGATGTATTGAAATTCCGTCTGGAATCCGAATACGGCGTGGAAATAAGACTTGAGCCGTTGGCTTATGAGCATATACGTTGGATAGAGAATAAAGGACTGGATGCAAGTAAATTAAATGTTACATCGGATACCAAGAGAGTAAAAGACCTAAAGGGTAATCCCCTGTTACTCTTCATACACAGCTGGAGTATTCAGACTGTTCTGGACCGTAACAAAGAACTCAAGCTTTCGGAATTCGGAAGAGATTAAAATAAGATATGGAGCCTGGTGCCAGTCATTAAATAAGGTATCAGGCTTCAAATATAGATATCTACAATAACTTATATTCATAATAGTAAGAATTAAATAAAAAAAAGAAGCACAAAATCATCCTATTATCTTAGAATGACTTTAATAATGCTGACTCCAGAAAGTATAGTTTGACTATCAGAAGCCTGTATCCCATCTGAGTTCAGGCAAAATGTATAAACCGGAAAGAACGAATGCGCCTATGGAAAGGTATTAGAAGTCCTTTTCTCTGGAGATTTTGTGCTATATTATAAAATAGATTGTCTGAGCGCAGCGAGTTATCTATTTTATAATATGTCCAGCACAAAATCTCCAGAGAATTAGGACTTCTTATACCTTGTAATCGAAGCATGAGTTTTTCCGGTTTATACATTTTGCCGTCCCCTTGCCAGAAACATACAAGCAGTTACTCCCCCCAGAAGCTTAAAAGTAGCTAGAAATCTTAACCTATTAATAGCTTTAAAAAGTATTAGAAGCTGAAACGCATTAAAAGTTGAAACGTTAAAAGCTAAAACGTATTAGAAGCTAAAACGTATTAGAAGCTAAAACGTATTAGAAGTTAAAAAATATTAGCAGAATGCAGTTGACATGATGCCATATATATGTTATAGTAATATAGCTTATGAATTATCTTTGTGGTAATTCAACGATAACAACAAAGCAGAGTATCCACTCTCACCTTAGCACCGGTTTGTGACTTGGGTTTATATTTTCGGTTCCGTGAATAGCGGATAAGAGGTTTGATTTGTAAAAATACAAATGTGATCTCATAGACGAATAGTATGGTGGATAGTCTTTGCTATCCATTTTTTTAATGCCTATAAACTTATTATGTAAACTAACCTATGGAGGTGCAGTACTATTAGTGAATTAATGATTAACGAGCAGATTAGAGACAAAGAAATCCGTTTAGTCGGAGAAGACGGCGAGCAGTTAGGTATAATGTCTGCCAAAGAAGCTATGCAAATGGCAAAGGATGCCAATCTTGACTTGGTAAAGATTGCTCCCACAGCAAAGCCACCTGTATGCAAGATTATCGACTATGGAAAATACAGATACGACCTTGCAAGAAAAGAAAAAGAAGCGAAGAAGAAACAGAAAGTAACCGAAGTAAAAGAAATCCGTTTATCACCCAATATCGATGATAACGATTTGAACACTAAGGCAGGCCAGGCTAGAAAGTTTATCACAAAAGGTGATAAAGTAAAGGTTGCCCTTCGTTTCCGAGGCAGAGAGATGGCTCATATTTCTTCCAGTAGACAGATTTTAGACAATTTCTACTCTAAGCTTGAGGATATTGCAATCGTTGAAAAACCGGCAAAACTTGAGGGTAGGAACATGATAATGTTCTTAACTGAGAAACGTTAGTTACACTTGGTAAATAATCGTGATGAGGGATTAGGGCTAACCCTTCGTTAGCCTGTATTTCTTAATGCTTAAAAAGGCCATGATGGGTTTGGCAGGTGTCATAATAATAAAAATAAAACAATAGGACAACCTTTTGGAAGTGTTATTGTACCATAATGAAGGAGGAAATATCATGCCTAAGATTAAAACCAACAGATCAGCAGCAAAGCGCTTTAAAAAGACAGGTACAGGAAAGTTAAAGAGAATGAAGGCATATAAGAGCCATATCTTAACAAAGAAGAGCACTAAGAGAAAGAGAAATCTTAGAAAAGCAACAATAACTGGTGCAACTAAAGTTAAAAATATGAAGAAGATTATGCCTTATCTATAAGATTAGGTGCGAAGGAGGGAAATAGAACATGGCTAGAATTAAAGGCGGCTTAAACGCTAAAAAAAGACATAAGAGAGTATTAAAACTGGCAAAGGGTTACAGAGGAGCCAGATCCAAACAATATAGAGTAGCAAAACAATCCGTAATGAGAGCTTTAACATCTTCATTTGCAGGAAGAAAGCAGAGAAAGAGACAGTTCAGACAGTTATGGATCGTAAGAATCAATGCAGCAGCTAGATTAAACGGAATTTCTTACAGCAAATTAATGCACGGATTAAAAGTTGCCGGTGTTGAAGTTAACAGAAAGATGTTATCTGACATGGCTATTAACGATCCTGCAGGCTTCACAGCTTTAACTGATCTTGCAAAGTCTAAAATTGCTTAAGTAGAAAAGTTAAACATAAAGAATGCCAAATAAATAATTTGGTGTCTGCATAGAAGTTAATCAGATAAGTTGAACAAACTTTATACCTGGTCAAGTGTAAAAGTACTTATAGTATTTTTACACTTGGGTAGGAAGAAAAGTAGATTCAACTACATATAAATTCAGCTTACTTTAAGTATCGACTGAATGGGAAAGAGCTTTTATAAACAGCTATACAGGGATTATACCTTGTGGTGCTATTTGTAGAAGCTCTTTTTGATATTTTTTTCGGGATAGTTATATTATCTTAATTATCGCTTTCTTCTGCCTCCAGCTCGCTTTCAATAACCAATTATTGTTTTTCACTAGAGAATCGCCGGTAGCGGCGGGAGTATAGTCTGGATAGGGTAATAGTCTTACTGGTAAGAAATCTCTTTAAACAAGGGTTATAGCCATAGAAATGGTAAAATAAGGTATGTTATAAATATAATTTCTAGCCATAGGGATATAAGATTCTCCATATGCTGTAAGAGAAAATACATTGTTGTAGCAGTGAAACTGTCTTAGAATCAGACTATAAGTAGAATTTCACTTTTTCTTTTTCAGATGTAAAAGGTTAATACATAGGGCAATTTTATATTTGGAATAGGTTAAAATGCTCAGTTCAGCTTATACAGAGAATGTAAGTATTTCGTTAGGATAAAACATTTTACATTCTTCACTGAAGTAAGGTAATGAATACACTGATTCAGGAAC
Organism: Anaerocolumna sp. AGMB13020; assembly: GCF_033100115.1. Lineage (NCBI taxonomy): Bacteria > Bacillati > Bacillota > Clostridia > Lachnospirales > Lachnospiraceae > Anaerocolumna > Anaerocolumna sp. AGMB13020. Next base: position 3,731,246 of record NZ_CP136910.1, read on the forward strand.
AAGAGAGGAGTAATTATGAGGTATAATAATTTTAACGCCAGTATTTATTGTCCGGTAGGAAATCTGATTTCTGTAACAGATTTTGAGGAGTTTGACAGGAAATTTCAGCTAATTGAGAAGAATATGAAAGTAGGTAAAGTATATCTGGAAACTTACCGTGGCGGCAGGATGATAAGCCATGAACAAATGACCTTGGTGAAAAATTTCTTCTTAAAGAAAGGCATTGAAGTTGCCGGAGGTATTACAACGGACGGAGAGCACGACCCGCTGGAGGGCGGCTTTAGTCCTCAATGCTACACCTCTGAAGAGGTAGCTGAAAGGATGAAGAAGGTGGTAACACTTACCAGTGAACTGTTTGATGAGTTTATACTGGATGATTTCTATTTTACCAATTGCAGATGTGATAGCTGCATAGAGGCAAAAGGAGATAGATCCTGGTCAGACTTTAGAATATCACTTCTGCAGGATTTTTCTGAAAATGTAATCTTAAAAACAGCCAGGGAGGTAAATCCCAAAGTAAAAGTTATAATAAAATTTCCCAACTGGTATGAGCATTTTCAGGATGCAGGTTACAATTTAGAAGAGGAACCAAAGGTTTTTGATTATATTTATACGGGAACAGAAACCCGTAATCCTACGTATACCCAGCAACACTTACCGAAATATTTAAGCTACTTTATTATGCGCTATTTTGAGAATGTTGCACCTGATCGCAATCTTGGCGGTTGGTTTGACCCTTATGAATGCTCTTATAACTTAACTTCGTATATAGATCAGGGATATCTCACCTTATTTGGTAAAGCAAAAGAGGCAATGCTTTTCTGTCTTGGTTCTCTGATGGATGACAAGTCTTACACAACCTTTCCGCCTGCGATCGGTCAGGTATTTCAGGATACGGACCGTTACCTGGGAGAGCTTGGTAATCCAGTGGGAGTTGCTACGTATATACCGTATCATAGCTTCGGGGAAGATTTTCTTCATAACTATATTGGGATGTGCGGCGTTCCGTTGGAACCTTATCCAGAATATCCTTACGAAGCGAAAACGGTCTTGCTCACCGCAAATGCAGCAAAGGATGATCATATAGTTGAAAAGATAAAGGAAAGCTTAAAGGCAGGTGCAGATGTTATGGTGACCTCCGGCCTTGTAAGAAAGCTAGGAGAGGCTTTTCACGAATTAGCCCATATATCCTATACAGATAATAAGGTACTGGCGAATCGTTATATGTGTTCAGAAGACGGTGGTATAACGCTTGGAGGTAATCTGGAAGCCTCCAAGGAAATCCTCTTAACACAGCCACAGTTTTTTACCAACGATGTATGGCAGATTGCAGGTGCTTACGGTGAGGATAATAACACACCCGTTATATTAAAAACGAAATATTCCAAGGGAAGATTATTTGTCCTGACAATTCCGGATGATCAGGGAAATATCTATCATTTTCCTAATTTGATATTAAATACGGTAAGAAAAATCTTAAGCAAGGATTTACCGGTGGTGTTAGAGGGGGATTCAAAAATAACCTTATTTGTATATGATAATGATACCTTCATCCTTCGTTCTTTCCTTCCGTATTATACGAAAGTATCTGTGGTTGTTAAGAAGGAGCAGGCAGTTCTGAAAGACCTGGAAAATAACAGGACATTGCCTGGAGAACCGGTAGAGGGTGGAACGAGGTTTACGCTTTCCTTATCACCTGGTGTTAATAATGTAATGAAGTATTGATATAAATTCAAGTTATCTCTTGGGATACTCAGTTTTTACAGGTGCTTAAGCTGCTTGTTGTAATTACAGTACCCGATTTTTTTAGATTCAAAAGAAGCAATTAACAGCTGTGATAACGAAACAGGTTATTTGCTAACGAGTTATGAACAGGGATGATTAGTAGAAAGGGATAAGGAGGCGCTAATCACAAATCACATATTTACTAAGAGACAAGGAAAAGGTCTGGCATCTGCAAATGAGACACCAGACCTTTAAACTTATTTTAGAAGCAGGCTGCTAACATCTTGCCGCATACTTAAAGGAGCGGATTGCTTTGGGTATCCTACTCTGAGAAGCATCTGAATAGTATCGCCGTTACCGTATTGCGAATGTATTTTTTCATAGACGGAGATCATTTCCGTATATTCTTCCAGTGCCTGGCTCAGAGGCTGCATGGCAAGCCCAAGATTATGTGCCTTCAGTATACAGGAACTATAGAGCATGCCGGCTTCTACCTGACTTATTCTGCTGTTGTCTTTGGTTGTAAGGAGTAGATATGACGGTGTATTCTCTATGGAAGTACGGGTAGAGTTCATGAAATTATCTGTCTGAGCTTTTCCACTATTCATGGAGGGGAAGAGTGTTACTGCGGCTTGCAGGAAATGTTTCATAATACCTTTGGAGCCTTGCCCTTCAACAGAGAAACCATATCTGTATTTATTCTTTTGGTATTCATTCGCTCGAAAGATTTCCTCTGTTTCCTTCATGACTCTCTTGGTATTTCCCTCGATTACAGCCGCATCCATAGCAATTTGTCCGATGGACTGAACCTGGTCAGGGGCCTGATAAAGGTAAGCGCTTATACCTGAATACTCCTGCGTATCTGTTAAGAGACTTACGGCAGCTGCAGACGGGAGAGTTGGCGAGTATATGCCCCGATTGGTATCGGGGAGAAAGATACCGTCATACAAAGGGGTATTCTTAGGAGCAGCTTTACCCAAGGTTATTGAGGCTACCGGATAGGTGTCCATACTTGCAGAAAGATTATTTTCATCATAAACTCCTTCTGGAAAAAGTGTGATAGTAACCGGGGTTCCGAGCTTTTCACCAGCAATCTTTAAGTACTCCAGAAAGCTTCCTTGTGTAATCATCATTTGTCTGGCATGAGGGTCTACTTCGGGAGTGGTTTTAGAGCTGTCAGCATACAGATAAAATACAGAGGAATTTTCTTTATCCAGTTTTATTTTCCAGGGCTGCATGTTATGGCTGTTAGCAGCCAATAATCCGTGGGCGGTCAGCTTAAGCCTGGGGTCTTCAAAGCGGTTCTGATAAGATTTCTTCCAGGGGTCCAGGTATGCAGTGTGCAGAAAGCAGCCACTGATAGCAAATACAGCTATCAGAACCGAAAGTAAAAATACAATAAGGGCTAATAAAATTACTGGAAAGGTCATACGTCCTTTCTTCATACTAACTCCGATCCATGTACTTCGGTACATATAAAAGAATGGTTGGCATTGTGGAAAATAATTCAAATCATAGCTTGAAGAAGAATCATTTTCGGGTCAAAGAGTCAAGAATCAAGGTAAAGGAATCCTGAAGCAATTCCTCTCCGGTAGTGCTGTAATAATTGCTGAGGTAATTATTTTTTTTGTTTGCAGTATTAAAAATACCCAGAGTACAGGACCACAATATTAATGCAATTTTTTCGGCAGGAATATCATTTCGAATGACGCCCTGACGGACACCTGCTTTTACATGCCTGATCAGAAACCTTATCGCGTCCTCTCCCAGCTCATAACATTCCTCCTTTGCCTGTGGTGCTTCCCCAGATAGTCTGGTGATAAAATCCTCTTCCCTGGTCTGGTATTCCATGATAGCGCGAAAATGATGCGGATAAGATAGGCTGAATTTGTGGAAGAGTAGAAAGAGCGTCTTTATACCCTCCAGGGGTGTCTGGTTACTCTTGGTTGCTCCTTCCGATTCCAGCAACTCGAGGAATAAACGATACCCTCTGGCCATTATCTCGTATTGAAGCTGGTCTTTGCTGTTAAAATACATATATAGCGTGCGTTTGCTGAATTGAGCTTCTTTTGCTACATCATCCATGGTTGTCGCATTGTACCCTTTTGCAAAGAATACGTTTTCGGCAGCGGAGATAATATCCTCACGCCGAAGTACTTTTTCTTTTGCTTTTCTTTCTAAGCTTCCCATTATGATATCTCCTTTGCATGATAGTGCAATAAAGTAAACTAATAGTATACCTAATTGTAATAGAAGAGAATGAGTTTGTCAATTATGAAAATAAGCTTTATCCCTGAGAGAAAGCAGAATTATGATGGAATATGGATAATTAAGTATTTGTGTGGTAATTAACTACAAAACAACGCTTGTTATATGAAAAAAAGTAAAAATATATTGCAAAAAGATGTTGCATTATCAAAATAAGTTTGTTATAATATAATTCGTTCGCTGGTGAAATAAGAGTGAACACTCTACGTTTATAGTTGTGCAGTCGTGGCGGAATTGGCATACGCGCTAGACTAAGGATCTAGTGAGCATTGCGCTCGTACGGGTTCAAGTCCCGTCGACTGCAGTATTTTGCGAGGAAAGCATTCGCATGGAAAAGGAATCAAACTTTCGGGTTTGGTTCCTTTTTTGTTGAGTCGATAGAAGATTTTTATTTTGATATTTTAAACTGAACCACTACCAGCTAAAATTGCTTAAAGTTGTCTGATATCTAAAGGCGAGGGTCTTAACCTCATAATAAAACAATAAATTAATATAGATGAGTTAAAAAAACATCTGGAAATTATTCTCGATAACTATATAATATAAATACAGCATATGAAATAAACTTAAATCTTAATTTATAGGGAGGAACATTATGCGTATAGATTTTGAATTGGCAAATGAAAACGATACTAATAAAATTATCAATGTTCAAAATCAGAGCTTTTATGAAGATTATGTCAAGTATGGAGAATGTCCAGCGTATAATGAATCTGAACAGGCTATGTTTAATCAAATTCAAAATGCAAGCGTTTATAAAATACTTAAGGACAAAGAAATAATAGGAGACATTGTTATTAGAAAAAGAGAGAACAACAACTTTTATCTTAGGGTTATAAGTGTTATTCCACAATATCAGAACTTGGGAGTTGGGCAAATGGCTATAAAGTTTATTGAAAATGAATTTCCAGAAGCCTCCGAGTGGGAATTAATAACTCCATTTAAAAGTTATAGAAATCATCATTTCTATGAGAAAATGGGCTATGTGAAGGTAGAAGAGTATAGGCATTCAGCTATTTTGACAATGTATAGATATAAGAAAAAGGTGTTAAGTTAAAACAGGTATACTTTAAAAGTCTTGAATATCAAAGGCTTTATTATTTCGTCCTGTATAATGAATTAAACCAATCTAGACATCTTTTATTTTCTTTGGTATAGGCTACACTGCTCCTTAAATTTTTTATAGAAATTCTTGTCTTCATGAATTTTTTCTTTTGTTATCTCCAACATCTCATCTGTTATAAAAAATACCACAAGGATCGTACAAAGAAGGTAAGATATGTTATAATATAAATATCTAAAAAAGACAAACTGGAAGGTATGGTGGTAAAGGCATGACCGTGTTGGAATTAACCGGAGTATTAGAGATTCCGGAGGAAGTAAGCGTAGAATTATCGAATTATGCGAACAATAGAAATTGTGAAGTTCCCAATTCTGTTATAAATAAAATACTGCAACGCAAGGAATGGGATGAGGGAATAAAGGAATTGCAGGAGCTTCTGGGTGAGGATTCTGATGGAATAAAAATACTATGGGAATTGTTAAATATTATTGCTAACTATTCATACCAGGAATATAGGAAGAGAGGAATAGCAGAAGATATTTTTACTGCAACAATGAAATTTTGTACGAGATTTTTAAAGGAACATTATCGAACCTTTCATACCTATAAATTTGTTTGGGCTTGGTGGTTTCCGAGACAGATTTCATTGAACGAATTTCGTATTGGTGCACTGGAATATGAGTTTGTGAATGGTGAGAACAAGGAGATTGCTGTTCACATTCCATCAGATGCTAATCTGCAAAAAGAATCTGTGACACAGTCGTTAAAGGATTTTTTTCAATTCAGAAAAGCCTATTTTTCTGAATGGGAGAATATGAAACTCACCTGCGATTCATGGATGCTGATGCCGGAATTAAAGGAGTTATTGGGGGAGTATTCAAATATAGTTGGGTTTCAGAACCTGTTTGAGATTGATACGATGGATTATGATGCAACCTGGTATATGGGGTGGATTTTTCCAGGGTATGAGAACGTGAATGAATCATTACCGGAGCGTACATCTCTTCAGCGCAGAATGAAAAAACATTTAATGGACGGAAAGCGATTTGGTATTGCGAAAGGTCATTTAAAAAATATTGAATAAGTCACCTATAAATTGAAAACATAGTTATAGGAAGGTAAATATCAGATATTGAATCAGAAATCAATGAAGGAAGTCAATCACCAAAGAGTGATTGGCTTTCTTGGCTTAAATCAGTGGATTTATCAAGGGAGATACTTTATAATAAATAAAAAAACAGTAGGAGGTTTGACTTGAAAAAAGGAATTTATTTGAACGATTCCATCCATGGAATGATTGCATTGACAGAATATGAAAGAAGAATCGTCTCAACTATTGGTTTTAACCGGCTTCATGACGTGTATCAAAATTCAACGGTATATCTTACCTTTCCAACCAATCGAACCAAACGTTTTGAACATTCTGTTGGAACTATGAAGCTTTGCTCTGACATGTTTTTTCAATCGTTATTAAATACATCGGATACAATGCTAAGAGAATTTTTTGATATCTTTGACAAAGAATATAAGGGAATTCTAGACAAAGTAGGACAACAGAAGGAGCTCTGTGCTGAGAAATTGGGCGGCAGACTTCCAAAGGAGATGCCGCGGATTGAATTGGATAAATTAAGGCATTCTCTCGTACCCAACAACATTCCGGAGCAGAATAAATTTACGCATCTTGTACTTATCCAATCCATCCGTGCAGCAGCGTTGCTGCATGATATAGGGCATCCTCCTTTTAGTCATATCGTGGAATATGCGTTGAAAGATGTTTACCTGGAATACAAGGGTAAAGCAGTCAACGACAAAGAGAATGCAAAAGAATTTGTTGAAATTATGTCCAAATACTTTGAGGGTAATAAGAAATTACACGAACAGATGGGTGATGAGATCAGCGAAGGCATATTGAGCAAGATTATTGCACCGGTTTCAGAAACTGCTGGAAAATATGAGGAGAATCTATATGAACTGCTTGTGTTAGAAAGTGTAAAAAGGATCTTTGGTGAAGAAGGAGCCTTCCGGTATATTCATAGGATTCTTGATTCCAGTTTGGACGGAGACCGTTTGGATTATGCAACGAGAGATGTAATCAATTCGGGAAAGGACTCTGGAAAAATAGAGTATAGCAGAATCATTAATGATATGCAGATGATTGTGGAGAAAGGTGAGATATTTTTCTGTGTTCCCTTAAAAGCGGTAAGTTCTGTAGAGGATTTTGTAAAACGCAGATATAACAGCTATAAAGATATTGTTTATCATCATAGAGTCATTCAATCGGATTATATTCTGGAAGGAATCGTGAAAGATCTTGTGACGAAATATCTGGAAGAAACAGCTTTGGAAAAACGTCGTGATAATGAAGTATTGATACCATTTGATATCTCAGGACTTTGGTTTCCTCTGGGAGATAAGAAATCAGCCATTAAGGCAAATGCACTTTCTCAATGGAATGACTCCTGGCTAACGACTGTATTGAGGCAGATTTATTATACGGAATATTATCATAAGGCAATTGAAGAAGGCAGCAGGGAATTTGTGTTAGCACAACGTCTGGCCGAGTTGCTGCGAAATAGCAAACGGTATCATTCGTTAATTAAGAGAAGTGAGAATTTTAAGATTATCGATGATGCTGTAAAGCTGGAGATAATGAAGCGGAAAGACGAGCTGGAAGAGTTCCTTGGGAAAGAAAAAGAGTTCTCTCGTATGGACAGATTTACGGAGTGTATTTGTCAAATGTTAGACGATACAAGGAAAAATTCTTCGGGTTTCGTTTTATCTTATATTTCGAGATATAAAAAGGATATGAAAATTGAAAGCTTTGAGCAGATAGTAAGTGGAATCGTGAAGGAGGAGACCAACGCCATCGTAACGAATCTTAAGACTTATGATACGGTAACACTATTTAAACGTATTTCCATTGGATTAGATTCGCCAATTTATTTCTATAATCACAAAGAGAAGATTTGTACTTTGAAAGATATCAGCGGGATTGCGGATATTTTACAACTCGATTCAGACTATCTGCCGGTCTTTTATATCTACATTTTAGCCAAAGATGACGAAGGGATATTAAAGGAAAAAAGAGAAGAATTGCTGGGGGCAGTTGGTAAACGAATCGGAGTTGAGATTGTAGAAAGAATTCTTCGGCAGAATGCAATGGAAACTAATCAATAATTGAATGGACCGGATAAAGTTATAAATTCCGTCAGCTTCCAACAAGATGAGCAATAAAAAACACAAAAAAAGAATCAGATTACAAAGGCTATATGCATAAAATCTGATTCTTTTTTTATGAGCTTATTTAATAATAGCAATGCTTGCTGACCTCCTTGGGAGTCCAGCCGGATTTACTCCTGAATTCTTTGTTCATGTGAGATTGATTGCAGTATCCGCTGTTTTGGGCGACTTCAAGAATGCTTTCTTTTTTTAGTCTGTGGGCAGCTCGGTAGAAGCGGCGTATAGACTGGTACTCTTTTAAAGAAAGACCGAGTACAGACAGGAAATCCCGCTGCAGCTGCCTGTAGGATATGGTAAGCTCTGCTGCAATTGCAGAGAAATCACGTTCATTATCGATTTCTTTGGTTGCAAAGGATACGCGCAGCATGGTATTGTTCAAGTAATGGTTCTGCTTTGCTAACGTATGTAAGATAAAGTTTTCTATATTAGGAATCCAGTGCTTTACAGGATGAGGAAAGAGTATCTGACCTAATCGGTAAAAAGGATTTTTAGAGTCCAGTAATATAGCATTCCTGCATATAGCCGGCTTTAAGCCCGTAATAGAATAAAATAATGTAAAATCCAAGTCTATGATAAACATTGCAATATTATAAGCTTTTAAGTAATTTGGCTGTATATTCAGGCCAAAAGCTACAACATCACCTGCTTTTACTTTGAGATTACCATAATGACCGTAACCCTCTATAACAAAAGCAATATGAACAGCAGTATCGGCAGGTGCTGTGATAAAACCGTCATTCAGTTTCCAGTATGAGTAAAGTTTAAGGCCTTTGTCCTGCAAGGCTGATTTTTTTAGTAGCAATGGTTTTTTCATTCCATTCGCCGGTATAAGTGCCGCAGTCATAGATAAACTCCTTTGCTGCCTGAGTAAATATATTATTCCTATAAGAATGAATGATAACTTATTTCTCGCGGATATTCAACAATTTTCGTGAGAAAAAGTATTTATGTAACTAATCTTAACAAAGGGAGTAGATATGTCGTAAATATATTATTTTGCAAAAAAGCGACATTCGCTGATTTCTGGTCATAAAAAAATTTTTTGCTGGAAAAATGGTGAAAAATAGCGGATAACGTGATATTATGTTTCAACATGGTATGACAATAAATTAACAATTTATTGACACTATTTGTGAATTTAAATACTATATAATAGTGCAGGTTAGTAGCCAGCTGGAAATTAAGTCAGATCATACTTGCATAAAGCTGGGCTCTGGCTTATCTTCTGGTAGTTGTTTCAAATGCGTATAATTTGAAAGGGAGTAGAATGAAGACTAAAAAATTGATAAATGTATTCAAGTATGTTTTCTTATTGGCAGTAATTCTGGTGGGTATTACTGTCAATGTCAATTATGCTAAGGCAGCAGATGGTCAGATTAAAGCTGTCACAATTAAAACGGGAAAAGAAGACGTAACAAAAAATGCTTATACCGGTAAATTATTAGCGGAGGGCGATGATGGTTATGTCAGGGGTTCAGTAGTTAAAGTCACAACAGACTGTTCTGGTTTGTTACGTTTTCATTACCAGGGGAACAATTCAGACATAGTTTCCATAAGTGTGTATACAGATGAAGCGCTTACAGACTGCATTGGTTATGCAAGTGTTGATGCTTCCTCCGATGTGGTAAAAACGTTTGGAATGGCTATCCCTAAGGCAGGTACATATTATACAACGATTCAGACCTTTGAAGAATATGATATCGATTACACAATCGCAGCCGATATCTATTCTGCTGATGACGATGTGTTAACAAGCGGTAAGAGTAAGACAGTTACACTATTGAGCAGTAACGATAGCAACTATTATACCATTACCCTAAAAAGCGCCGGAACCGTAAATATATATACAACTTTTGCAAATGGAAATGACTGCTACATAGATGTGGATATCTATCAAAAAGTAAAAGGTAAGATGAAGCTAGTATCAAAAGGAAGCTCCTTAGCCTCTGGCACTGTTGCCGGATTGGCAAAGGGAACCTATTATATTAAGTTATCTAACGGCAGTGACTCCTATTACGCGCTCAAATATAAGTTTACAGCTATTACAGACAAAAGTGGCACATCAAAAGCAAAAGCGGCTTCCCTAAAGATGGGTACTGCATCAAAAGGACTGATACTTACAACGGACAAAAAAGGAAAAGAAGACTGGTATAAGATTACTTTAACAAAAGACCAGGCGGTTGAACTTATATTAACCGGTGACGTATCAGGTGATATAAGCTTATCTTTCTATGACTCTGACAGCGAGCTTTTCGGTAAGTTATACGTTGATGAGTATACTACGGAAGACTCAGGTGTGCCATATGTAAGCACAGGTAAAAGCCAGAAATTGCCGAAGGGAACCTATTATTTAAAGGTTACAAAAGATGGCAGCAGCACTTCTGGTTCATACTCAGTTAAAATGAAGTTAGGATAAAAGAAATAAATGCTACAACATGCACAAGGACCTCGAGCAATCGAGGTCTTTTTTATGTTGCGGGAGAGGAAGGTTTTCGGACATACTGCTCTGGATATAGTGACGAATTTTGTCTAAAACATCTATGCCAATGCCTGTAAATGCTAGTTCGTAGTATGAAAAATGCACATTTTCAGAGGTTTAACGAAAACGTTTGAGTAATTAATGTATTTTTTTAAAAAATACTTGCAAATTATAGTAAAAAGGTATATGATACAAATGTAAAAATACAACAGAGGAGAAAAAAGAGAGAAGTATACATAATGTTTTGTTTATAATTACCTATAATAATTTAGTTAGAGTGTCACATTACACAAATAGAAAAGATATAACACTGATAAAATAAGCATTATTTTTTTGTCCAAGTTAAGAAAACGTTTAAGAAAATAAGGGGACTTTATAGTAAGGAGCTTAGACATTGGTTTCTATAAAAGACATTTCAACACGATGTGGGGTATCTGTAGCAACTGTCAGTAAAGCATTAAATAATCATAAGGATATATCAGCTGCTACAAAAGAAAACATAATAAGAATTGCGAAAGAAATGGATTACTTTCCGAATTCCTCTGCCAGAGCATTAAAGACAAACCGGACTTATAATCTTGGAGTTCTGTTTGTAGATGAGGCTCAGAGTGGTCTGACTCATGAGTACTTTGCCAATGTTTTGGATAGCTTTAAGCAGGAAGCTGAGAGGAAAGGCTATGACATAACGTTTATCAGCCGACACACAGGCCGTATGAATATGACCTATTATGAACATAGCAAATACCGGGGGGTTGACGGAGTAGTTATTGCATGTATCCGTTTTACCGATCCCCAGGTTGCGGAGTTGATTAACGGAGAACTTCCGGTAGTTACCATTGATCATGTATTTGATAACCGGACCGCAATCGTTTCAGACAATGTAAATGGGATGAAGGATTTAATTACATACATTTATGAAATGGGACACAGCAAGATTGCTTATATACACGGAGCCAATTCTTCTGTAACCCAGAACCGGGTGGGAAGTTTTTATAAGACCCTCGGTGAACTTGGTATAACAGTACCGGATGAATATGTTAAGAGTGGTATTTACCATGATCCGGACACGACTGCAGTATTGACCAAGGAGTTGCTGCAGCTTAAGGATAGACCGACTTGCATCGTATTTTCAGATGACTTCTCCTGTATCGGGGGAATTAATGCAATCAAAGAAGCCGGACTTCGAATACCGGAAGATATTTCAATTGCCGGTTATGATGGAATTACCTTATCCCAGGTATTGGTTCCTAAGTTAACAACCTTAAAACAGGATACCGGAGCTCTCGGAAGAATAGCAGCTGAGAAACTCATCGCACTGATAGAAAATCCTAAGGCAGCTATTATTGAACAAGTGATTATTGGAGGGAAGGTATTACCCGGTAATTCTGTAAGTAACCTTAAGGAAGGAAATGATGAAAGAAAGGAAGGAAAGGATAATTAGTAACAAGCAAGAAGGCTAAGAAAGTTTATGACAATTTAAAATTACATAAGGGGGAAAGAAAATGAAAGATTTTTTACATAATACGTGGAAGCATAAAGCTCATCTTGTTATGTGCTTACCTGCAATTCTGGTATTATTTTTATTCAGCTATATGCCGATGGTGGGTCTGGTAATGGCCTTTAAGAAGTTTGATTACAGTCTGGGAATTTGGGGCAGTCCGTGGGTTAACCTGGATAATTTTCAATTCCTGCTGGCTTCCGGAAATACCTTTACCAGGATGACCAGAAATACACTGATGTATTATGCAGTATTTACGGTAATCGGTACTACATTGAATATCGTACTGGCGATTGGAATTGATCAATTTGTATTCAAGCGTATGGGTAAGGCATTTCAGAGTATTATGATTATACCGGTATTCATTTCTTTTGCTGCAGTACAGTTTATTGTATATGCATTTTTCAGCAATAACGGAATGGTAAATAATATTATAGACTTTATGGGTAACGATACAGTTCGCTGGTATACAAGTGCCAAATACTGGCCATTTATCCTAACAACTGTTAAAATATGGAGTTCTGTAGGTTACGGCTCGGTACTTTATATGTCCGTTTTAGCAGGTATCGATCAGGAGATGTATGAGGCAGCACAGATTGATGGTGCTAATAAGTGGAAACAGATCTGGAATATAACACTGCCATCCCTTGTCCCTATGATAACAATTATGCTCTTACTAGGTGTCGGTGGAGTCATGCGTTCTGATACAGGTCTTTTCTATCAGGTGACCAGGAACAGCGGTATCCTGTATGAGACCACGCAGGTTATTGATTCCTATATCTTAAATGCTATCTTAACAACACCTGACTTTGGGTTTACGGCAGCAACAACCTTTTATCAATCCATCATCGGTCTCGTGATGATACTGGTGGCTAATGGAATTGTACGTAAGGCGGCACCGGAAAATGCATTGTTCTAGATTGAATTTGGAGGGAAGTAAATGAGTACTATAGCAGCGAAATCCAATATAGATAATAAAGTTCGCATTCAAGTTAAGAAAAAAAAGGCCGGAGCAGGACAATATATACTGGGAGTGCTATTAGGTATATACACCTTATTCTGTCTGTTGCCTATCATATTAGTATTTGTAATCGCGTTTTCAGATGAAAAGAGTATTGTTTCAAACGGTTTTAGCTATTTCCCGCAAAAATTATCCCTGGAAGGTTTCCGTTATGTATTTAAATACGGTTCCCAGTTGGCTGTTTCTTACGGAGCGACAATTTTTATTACGGTGGTAGGAACTCTTCTGGGACTGCTGGTAATGAGTCTGCTGAGTTACGGCTTGAGCAGAAGGGATTTTCGTTTAAGAAGAGCACTGTCTATTTTTGTTATGATACCTATGTTGTTCTCAGGCGGTCAGCTTGCCAGTTATATCATCTTTACTACAGTATACCATATGAAAGACAGTATCTGGCTGCTTATTCTGCCGCTAATGGTTACGACCATGAATGTTATTATTTTAAGAACCTACATACAGATGAGTATTCCTGATGAGCTTATGGAATCTGCCCGTATAGATGGTGCCAGTGAATACAGAACCTTCTTCCAGATTGTACTGCCTTTGATGAAACCGGCTCTTGCATCCGTGGGCTTTATGATGGCAACAGCTTACTGGAATGACTGGCAGAATGCATTGCTGTACATAACAAGTGAAAGCAAAACGCCGCTGCAGCTTTTATTGGTGCGTATCCAAAGAAGTATAGAGTTCTTATTAAATAATAAAAATGTCACAGGTTCTGCAATGCTTGCAATGCAGCAGAATGTTCCACAGTACTCCTGTATTATGGCTACCGTGATTACCGTAGTCGGACCTATTATGATTGTTTATCCATTCTTCCAGAAGTATTTCGTCAAGGGTCTTACAGTTGGTTCTGTAAAAGGTTGATTTTCATGATGCCAAGCATCTTGAAATATATTAATTATTAAGGGAGGAAAATATGTTAAAAATCAAGGAATTAGGGAAAAAGATTCTTGCAGTAACATTAGCAGCAGCAATGTTAACTGCAACCGGATGCGGTAGCAATAATACAAAAACCACATCCGACAGCGGTAAGAATGAGCCGACCGCAACAGCTGCAGAAACCACACCGGACAGCAGCGGTGATAATACTAGTGATACTGCTATGACTACAATCTCTGTATACAGAGACAGCTTTAATATTGGAGCACCGGATACCAAACAGGTTAAGGCTGTTCAGGATGCTATCAATGCTTACATAGGGGATAAGATCAATGTTCAGATCGAACTCAATGATATCAGTAACAGTGAATACAAAGACAGAGCGAATCTTGCACTGGCAAATAGCGAAATCGACCTTCTTTGGACCGCTAACTGGATTGAAACCATCAGAACCGATGATCTTGTAAAGCAAGGTGCTGTATATGATCTCACAGAGAAGCTTCCCAACTTTGATATCTACAAGGCAATTCCTGAATGGGTATGGGGATCCTCTGCATACAACGGAAAGAATTACTTTATACCTTGTTACAAAGAGTCAGCAGAAGGCTATAACCTGATGTTCCGTAAAGATCTGGTAACCAAATATGGTTGGGATTTATCAACTGTTAAGACTCTAAAAGATATCGAGCCCATGCTTGAGGATTTAAAAGCAGAAGGTCTGAAATATCCTTACCTTACACAGAAAACAGCTATGTTCTTCCGTTACTACCTGAACAAATTTGATTTCTTCAGCCAGGATAGCTTTATTGCTGTAGACAAAGATCAGGATGCGGTAGTAAATACACTTGCATCACCTGAGTACGCAGAATTTGCTACTTTAATGGGTGACTGGGCTGCAAAAGGATACATCAGTGAAGACGATGTAACAAAAGCCACAACAGATACTACTACACAGACACAGGATTGGGGAATTTCCTGGTGGACAGATGTTCCTAATAATGCTGAAGCCAGTACACGTTACAAACAGGACGTAGAGATGGTTAAGATTACAGATAACTGGAAACAGTCCAATACAACCTTAGGTTCCACCTATGCAATCGCTTCTACCTGTACAGATGCAGAAGTAGATGCCTGCCTTAAATTCTTAGGACTCTTATATACAGACACTACTTTAGCTGATCTTTACACCTTTGGTATTGAAGGTACAGATTATACAAGAGAAGATGGCAAAGTTAAGAAGACAGATGCTGGTTTATACAACCACAGCGCTTGGGAATCAACATCTGTAACTGCTCTTTCTCTTGAAGTAGGTGAACCGGATAATAAGGTTGAAATGTATACTACTTTCAATGATGGTGCTAAGAGCTCCATTGCCAATGGTTTCAGATTTGACAAATCAAATGTAGATGCAAAATATGTTGCTTGCCAGCAGATATTCAATGAGTTCGGCTTTACACTTGAAAATGGAGGAATTAGTCCGAAAGAAGTACCTGGTGTAATTGCTGAATACCAGAAAGCTCTTGATGGTGCCGGATTCCAGGATATCTTAAAAGAAGCTCAGGCTCAGTATGAAGAGTGGAAGAAAGTTAGATAATCTTCTGTTAACAATTCAGGTTTACAGCTGTTAACAGGATGTGCATAATGTACTTGAACCCCGGTATAATCACCGTATAGACAGGGCTTCTACACTATGACAGGTTAGTTCATCTTGTAAAGTAATAGTATTAAGGCTTATAGGGTATGATTCTTTGGAATCATACCCTATATTTTATGTACCTGGTTGATGGTAATAATATTTGGTTTCTTTGTACCTGTTAAGCTCAAAAACAATACCTATATCAGGGTAGGAACATGAAAATACATAATATATATGAACAAATAGTCAGAGAGTAAATTGAATTAAATGTAAAGAAGGAGTATAATACAGCTGTAAAATAACATGAACCAAAGTCAGATAGATTTCTGAGTGAAATTTTCAGAGATAACAGAAGTGAAGAAATAAAATGCTTTATAGATAGAAATTCATCTTTAAATACGTTACGACCCAGGAAAGGAGGTAGGAAATAGGAAATAGAAAGGATTTATAAAGGGATTAAGAGATGGAACGATATCTGCCTATATATTTTATCATTAAAAAAATCAAGTACTTAATAAGTAATTAAGTTTCTATATTATCTCATTTATATGATTAGTAATCATATTCTGAGTAATCCTACTGCTAATGGTCAAGAATGTTAAATGTATGCTTCAGACAGTATATAGATTACTTGAGATTAAACAACTGCTTGAGATAGAGGATTGCATGTGATAAACGATTGCATGTGAAAAAAACTGCTAAAATAAAGTATTGCTTAGACTGTAGACAAAGCCCATTATTAAAAGAAGCATTAAATATATGTGTAATAAATAATCAATACTATATTTTTATCCTTTCTCATGGTATCTTTTAATAAATTTGAATTTGTGGAGGAGATTTTCATTGTGAAAATAGGAGTAATACAAGCAAGTTCTCAAACATCTAAGAATAAGATTCTATATGACTTAACAAAGGAGACGGCGAATGCCAGATGAGGTAGTTAATTTTGGGTGCTTTGAAGAGGAAAAAGAAATATATTCATATGTTGAAATATCAGTAGAAATAGGGCTATTGCTGACAAGTAAAGCAGTGGATTTTATTGTAACAGGTTATCCTATTCAAGATGCGCAAAGGAAGATGGAAGATACAAAATTACTGAAATCAATTAATTCATTATCAAGAATATCAATGGTTGATATACTAAATGGACTAGATGAAAAGTTCTGTAGTAAAATTATAGAAAAACAGAATGTTGTAGATTATATTTTAAATTATGGGGTAGAAGAAGACATTGTTCAATGGTTAAAAAATAAAAGATAAGTTTCAATTTAATAACATAGATTTACGAAAGGCACACAGAAACACTCGTGCCTTTAGTCTGTATAAATAATCTGTTTTTGCATAATCCAATTCAAAAATTAATATGTATACAGTCTGAGCAATACTTAAGTATTGCTTCTTATGAAAAGAAAATAATGATTAACAGAAAAAAAGAGTTGATAAATTCATCGACTAAAATTGAGTAAAAGGACAATATTCAGCTGAACTTAAGTACATTTATTGTAGGGTTATAATTTCTATGACTGACAATAGTGTTCTCATGACAGCTCAGCTAATATAGAATGGGTTTCGTATATGAAAAAAGAAAAACCAAAGGTAATTGAGAAAGATACAGACCAAATATATGAGGAATTGATCAATCTGATGCAAAGCACTCAGTGTATGACAATAACTGCATCAAAGGTTGAAATGTATAAGAATATTGCAGAACAGTTTGCAGAGCTGAAAAATTTTCAGGAATCGGAAGCTTATGCTGAGAAAAGCAGACAGCTGGCCCAGGAGACTGAGAAGGAATTAAAAAAACTGGCATATGAAAAAGCACAGTTGAGCATGGAGAAAGCAAGGAGTGTAGCTGAGTATAAGACGGCAGCAGAGGGGTTTAAAAAAGCCAGTGGTTATATGAATGCCGATACACTGGCAGTACAATGCGAAGAATTAAGTACAAGGATTGAAAATAAAAGTATAAAGAAGAACCTGGTTCAAAAAATTAGTATAATAGCAGGTATCTTAATTTTGGTTTTGATTTCTCTTCTTCCTTTCAGCAGATATTATGCGGCAAATACTCTTATGCTTTTGAGAGCTTATCCGGCGGCAGCGAAGGTATATGATAAATTAGGCGATTATAAGGACAGCGAAGCAAAATGGAAGAAAAGTCAATATATGATTGGACAGAAACTGTATAAGGAAGAGGATTACAAAGGTGCAGCCAAAGCATTTTCTTCCGCAGATAATTATAAGGACAGTGAAGAGATGGAAGTATCCATGATCAAGCGGATACTGCGAAATGGGGAACCCGGTAATACCGTTATGATAGGTGGTTATAACTGGATTCTCTTGAATAAAGCAGAAGATAAGGCCTTGCTTATAAAGAAAGTTGCACTGGAAAAAAGAGCATACAATACAGAAGATGTTTCGATAACCTGGGAAAATTCCTCACTTCGCCAGTTCCTGAATGAGGAATTTCTGCTTCAGACCTTTTCAGAGAGTGAAAGGGATAATATACTTCAAAATAATATAGAAAACAGCAAATCGATGTATGGAACTGACGGAGGAAACAATACCCTGGATTCTATCTTTCTGCTAAGTGCCACGGAAGCTAAGGAGTATCAGGCTTTTCTAAAAGGCTTTAAAAATAGCAGCTGGCTGCGTTCCCCTGGCTATTCACAAAACAGCGCGGCGTTTATGACAGAGAAAGGGACAGTAATGGACTATGGTTATCTGGTATCTTCAGAAGAGTTCACTGTACATCCTGTGCTTTGGTTTAATATAAAATAGGAATTGTAATAAGATTATGAGATAAATAAACAATGAGAGGGACAAACAATGGGTGACAGCTTTTCTAAAAAATTTAGAGAAAAGCTATCACCTTTATGTTATAAAACGATATATTTATACAAGAATAATTTTGGGTAAAGTTATATTGAATGATATATTGAAACGTACATATCGCCAGATAGTTCTAAATTCAGCTAATCCGATATAAAGCAATGAAGTAAGAAGATTAATATCGAACCTAACTCACCAGAACCGAGGAAAATAATATAGGAATTGTAGCGGAATAGGCAGAGAGTGTATTTATTTCGTTATGTCAATGTGTTATCATTGATATGACAGGAACGTTAATTTTGCAATACAATGTCCGCAGAACCATTAACGGAGGAAGAACATTAATGAATTTAATAAAACTGGAATATTTTATTGCAGTCGCAAAAGATAAAAGCTTTACAAAAGCAGCGCAGAAATGCCATGTAGCCCAACCTGCAATCAGCCAGCAGATAAAATCGCTGGAACAGGATCTGGGGTTTGAGTTGATTGACAGGAGTACAAAGCAGTTCAGGCTTACGGAGGCAGGACAGGCACTCTATAAAGATGGTATCAAACTTCTCAATGAATTCACATATACTGTAGATAAATGCCGTGATATCTCACATAATTTTTCAGGAACCTTAAGAATTGGAGTTACCGGTTGGGATGAGACTTCCTATTTAATAGAACTAGTAGAAAAATTAAATAAAAAGTACCCCAATATAAGTGTTATTTTTAAAAGAGTTAAGGTAAGTGCAATTACTGCCGATTTATTAAATAGGGAGTATGACTGTACCCTGACAATACCGTATGAATTTATAGATCATAATGAAATCGGATATTTGAATTTTGCACAATGCAAGGCATATGCTCTGGTTCATAAAAGCAATCCGCTTTCCGGGAAAGAAATCCTTACAGGAGAAGAAATATCCTCACAGAACTGTATCGTATTAAATTTTATTGGTATGGAGAAAAGTAAGGAGCATTTGCTTGCTTTTTTTAATGAAATTGGGATCATGCCAGCTAAAATTACGAATGTAGAGGATAAGGATATCATGAACATCTATGTGGGAATGAACCAGGGAATTGCTTTAGTGCCGGAATGCTGTGAAATTAACAGCCTGGAGGTAGTCAAAATACCTATAGAAGGGCAGCTTCAATATATCGATATGAGTGTGGTATATAATAGATTTAATGAAAATCCCTGTTTAAAATATTTCTTGGAGGTGGCTGACAATGTATGGGACAACAACATAAGTAATTAATATGAGGGTATAAGAAATTTATATTAGACAGGTATCTGATACGAGATTTAGAATACATGATGAGGCTCTTTAACAATTTTCGACAAAAAAAGAATCTCAGCACATAAGAATGTTAATAAACGGAAGGTGGGCCAAGCCTAATGGAAATAACGACAATTTTAGGTATAATAATAGGATTTATAGCCGTAATAGGAGCGATGATATTTAAACATATCAACTTCGCAGTTTTATTAAATCCTGCAGCGTTCTTCGTAATTATCGTTGGTACAGTTGCTACAATATTGAATTCCTTTCCGGGGAGCAACCTTAAAAGTTTAGGAGCACTGTTTAAAATTCTCTTCACGAAGAAAAAGGGAATGACGGAAGTAGAAATCATCAAATTAATTGTAGAATTGTCCAATGTAGCTAGAAAAGAGGGACTTTTGGCCCTGGAAGGTAAAATAAGTGAGATAGAAGATCCTTTTATCAAAAAGGGTCTTAGACTGGTCATAGATGGTATGGATCAGGAATTGATCGTTGATATCCTTGATTCCGAAATAACGGCCATGGAAGCCAGACATGAGTTAAATGCAAGTATTTTCTCTTCGGCAGGTATGTATGCGCCGACCTTGGGAGTTTTAGGTGCTGTATTTGGTCTGATTGCGGCCATGTCACATATTAATGATACAGATGCAATGGCAGAAGCCATATCCGCTGCTTTTATCGCTACGATTCTTGGTATCTTTACTGGATATGTATTATGGAACCCATTTGCAAAGAAATTGAGAGTAAAGAGCCAGCAAGAAGCTTTACTCAAGAATATGGCTATTGAAGGAATCTTATCCTTACAAAAGGGTGAGTCTCCCATGATGGTACAGGAAAAATTATTATCTGTACTTCCATATAGTAAGCAGGAGAAAATTCTTGAGGAGTTAAATCTGGAATAAGGAGGCGGGCTATATGGCTAGGAAGAAAAAACATAAACACCACGGGGAAGAAGAAGGCGGAGAAGCCTGGCTCCTTCCGTATTCAGATCTGATGACGCTGTTATTGGCTGTTTTTATTGTTTTATTTGCTGTTAGTAAGATTAACCAGTCCAAAGCGGATGCATTGGCAGAAGCCTTTCAAGGTATGATGACCCAGGAACAGTCTGCCATTCCTTATAAAGGAGATTCTGTTATAAAGCCAATTGTCAACCCTGACGGAACAACCCAGGGAGGAGAATCCGGTCAGGAAAACACCGGAGTCTCAAGAGAAGAGCTGGAACAGTATCTTGGGGAAGATGAATTGGATAATATGGAAGAATTAAAAGATAATCTGGATCATGATTTTGAAGAGGCGGAGATGGAAGATTCCATATCAACCAGTATAGATCAGCGTGGTCTTGTTATTACGCTTAACAATGCTATTCTTTTTGATTCCGGCAGTGCAGAAATAAAACCTCAATATCAGGAATCCCTGATTAAGATAGGAAATTTAATCAATAAGGTGAATAATCATATACGTGTTGAGGGGCATACGGACAGCCGTCCTATTGTAACCAGCGTATATCCCTCAAACTGGGAATTATCAACAGCCAGAGCATCAAGAGTAGTACGTTTGTTTGTTTCCGAATGCGGTATATCGACTAAAAAAATAGTAGCAGTAGGATATGGTGAAAACAAACCTGTTGCCGATAACGATACAGAAGCAGGCAGGAAAAAGAACAGGCGTATTGATATTATTATTTTGGGTGAGAGATATAATCAGTTGGAAGAACAGTATCCGGTTGGGAACATAAATAATTAAGAGTTGAATCCTATACTTAAATTTACGAAGGACAGTTTTGTGGAAAGTATTTCGCAAAACTGTCCTTTAAATTAGTGAAAAGCAAGAGTGCATTCACATCATCTTTCAGGTAGGGAGATACCATTAGCATTGGTAATGTTATATTTTGTAGAAGTTCCCATACGTTCCATCATTAAACGTTTATTTACATGCAGATTTTTAGTTATAATGTTGGATCTCGTATCATCTTCAAAACGATACCTAATATTTTAGAAAGGCTTATAAAGAGATGGAATCAAAATTGACGTTTTATAATCTAAGGATAGTTAAGTATATCAATATATGGTTGGTAATCTAACTTCAATATAGTATAATGAATTCACTATAAATCAAAGGTGTAGCAGAATATTTCTATTATACTGAATGAAACTGTGCATAAAAAGTTGCCATTAAGAAATTCGATAATGTTATACTTTAATTGAAAGGAGGGGATTATATGGAATGGTTAACGAAAATGAATGAGGCTCTTAACTATATTGAAAATAATCTAACGGAGGATATTGATTTTTCGATAGTAGCCCAAAAAGCTTGTTGTTCATCATATAATTTTCAAAGAATGTTCTCTTTTATTACTGATGTGCCATTAGCCGAATATATACGAAGAAGACGCTTAACACAAGCGGCATTAGAATTACAAAATTCTAATGCTAAAGTAATAGATGTAGCTTTGAAATATGGGTATGACTCTCCGGTTTCTTTTTCCAGAGCTTTTACCAATATCCATGGCATTACACCTAGTGAAGCTAAACAATCAGGCGTCGAATTGAAAGCTTATTCCAAAATCTCCTTCCAAATTTCAATTAAAGGAGAGAAAGAAATGAATTACAGAATTGAAACGAAAGAAGCTTTTGATGTTTTTGGAATCGAAACAGTTGTATCTTTATCAGGAGAAGATGGTTTTGTAGGCCCAGCTGAATTATGGCAGCAATCACATCAAAATGGTGATTACGAAAGTTTATTTAATGCATCAGGGGATTTACCAAAATTTATTTCACCGGATTTATGTAAGATCCATGGTGTTGAAAATTACCGAAAAACAGAAGGGAATACTTTCCCATATATGTTATGTGCCTTTGTTTCGGAAAGTTCTAAAACAGATAGTTATATAATTCAACATATACCCTCACAGACATATGCTATATTTCCATCTGAAAAATTTAAGTGGGATGAAGATTTCAATGGAGTTTTGAGAAATCTTCAAAAAAGATTCTACTCAGAATGGCTACCTACTGCCAACTATGAAAGAGTTGCTGGAGCAAATTTTGAGATATATGGTGGGGATATGGAATATGGTTACATTGAATTATGGTTTCCTGTTAAGCAAATTAACGTTACGAAATGAGCAAAACACGATGCAATTTTTATAATGAAGAAGTATCCTTTTGTGTTCGCCAAGCTACTGATAGAAAGAATATGTGATATATATTACTTATCTTTTCCTCGTTGCATTCTATGTACAAAAAATCAAGGGTTCCGGAGTTTTGATAAACTCCGGAACCCTTGATTTTTTCATTAATGCAGTTGAGGGGACTTGAACCCCTACCCACGTTAAGCGGACTAGAACCTGAATCTAGCGCGTATGCCAATTCCGCCACAACTGCAAAGCCAACGTATTTATTTTACTACTTTTTGTCCAAAAGTCAAGCAAAAAATACTTCTTTTTTGAAAAAATTAAAATTATTTAAAAAACCCAGATAATATAGTGAATTTCTTTCATAAATTTTCCGTTCTATATATTGACAGAAATACATTATGATGCTATTATGATATCATATTGATATCACATTAATATTTCAAATGGAGGAACTCGTATGGATAATGAAGCTGGTTTCAAATTAAACAACATTGAAGAGAAAGAAATAAAACCTTTAGGTGGAGGACTTATACTCCTTCTTGTACTCATAGGTTTTGGCGTTTCGGTTTGGGCTATCGTTGCCGGAGCCATTTCACTTAGCAAAGATGATAACGTAATAGGTGCAGTCCTGTTAACCGGGGGCATTTTATTGGTAGTAGTACTGTCTATTATGTTAAATGGATTCCACATACTCAATCCGAATGAAGCACTGGTATTAACACTGTTTGGTAAATACTATGGTACGATTAAAAAAGAAGGCTTCTATTATACCAACCCCTTTGCAGGAGCAATTAACCCTGCGAAATCTGCAACAGCCAGTGCAGCAGTACCTGCGGCCTATGGTGCTGCAACGACTGCTGTAGCGGCACAGCAGACCGCTGGAAAGAAGATATCTACAAAGACATTAACCTTTAGTAACGAAAGACAAAAAGTAAATGATGTACTTGGTAATCCTATTATCATTGGTGCTGTTGTAATCTGGAGAGTTGCTGACCCTACAAAAGCAGTATTTAACGTTGATAACTATAATACCTTTTTAGCAATTCAATGTGATTCTACAATTCGTAATGTAGCAAGATTATATCCTTACGATACCATGGAAAATGATGCGGATGAGAAGACCCTTAGAGGCAGCAGCCAGGAAATCGCGGATAGTATGAGGGTTGAATTACAGCAGAGAGTCAGTGAAGCAGGTCTTGAAATCAAAGAAGTAAGAATTACCCACCTTTCCTATTCAGAAGAAATTGCTGCTGCCATGCTCCAGAGACAGCAGGCTGTTGCAGTTATTGCTGCAAGGCAGAAAATTGTTGAAGGTGCAGTCAGTATGGTAAAGATGGCAATCGATCAGTTGGGACAGGAAGAAATTGTTATACTGGATGATGAGAGAAAAGCTGCTATGGTAAGTAATCTGCTGGTAGTGCTTTGCGGTAACAAAGATGCACAGCCAATAGTAAACAGCGGCTCCATTTACTAATTCTTTAGAAAGGTATCAGAATGGGAGATATAAATGAGAATAACATAAGTAGGTTGGTGGGAGATAATGTAACACACAAAGAAGAGGAGCTTAAGAAGAGGCTTGAAAAAATAAAAGAAATGGAACAGGAAGTACTCCAGAAGGAAAAGGTTCTCAAGGACAAGGAAAAATCTAAAAAACAGATTTTACTAAGATTATCACCCTCGCTGTGGAATGAGCTGGCTGCCTGGGCAGAAGATGATTACCGTTCAATAAACGGCCAGATTGAATATCTTCTCGCAGAGTGTGTACGAAAACGAAAAGGCTGATATATAGAATAGATAAACTGCTGTCTTTAAAAAAGGACAGCAGTTTTTTCTATTGCAGCGAAGAAACACAAAATTTCGAAACACAGGGTATTATTTTAGCAGAAGCATAAAACCACATTAATAAAACTCTTTCATAGATATGGATGGTCCGAAAACGAAAATTGTGCAAATTACATAAAAAGAACATCTGAAATGTTGATATAAGGTACTTTGTGTGATAAAATAAATAAAAACGTTTTCAATAAGTTTATAAAGCCTAATAAAATAATATCAAATAGTAAAATAACGAAGTAAGTAAATCAGCAGAAAGATTGGAGGATTACAATGAGGAAAAATGAAGTGAAGGGATTTTTGGATACAGAGGGTACAAGAATAATAAATGAAGAGAGAGAGACGGTGATATTAAAAGGCTGGGGGCTGGGTAATTGGCTGCTTTGTGAAGGCTATATGTGGAAAGCCAGATCAAATGAGCGCTTTGACAGGCCAAGGAGAATAGAAGCTGTAATAACAGAACTTACTGGTTCGGAATACGCAGAATCCTTCTGGAAACGTTTCAGAGATAATTACATAACCGAAGCAGATATCAGCTATATGAAAGAACTGGGATACAATTCAGTTCGAATACCAATAAATTCCAGACTTTTTTTAAAAGAAGATATTGGACTCAGATGGGTGGAGGAGGGTTTTGAGCTTCTGGACAGAGTGATAAACTGGTGTGAAAAATATGAACTCTATGCCTTTATCGATCTTCACGGCGCGCCGGGAGGACAAACCGGTGCTAATATTGATGACAGTCTTGATGATATGCCAAGGCTTCTTCTGGATGATGATTGTTTTGAAAAGGGGATTCAGTTATGGAAACGCCTGGCCGAAAGATATGCTGACAGATGGATTGTGGGTGGTTATGATCTGCTAAATGAGCCCCTCCGACCAAAGAGAACAGAGAGGGATACGGAGCTGGAGTATCTGGTACCAAGATTATGCGAATTTTATGAAAAAGCAATCGAGGAAATCAGAAAAGTGGATCAAAAGCATATAATCAGTATCGAAGGACACCACTGGGCAACATCGACGGAGGTGTTCTGCAAAAAATACGATCCCAAAATGATTATCCATTTCCATCGGTATGCTTGTATGCCGGATATAGCTTGCTATAGAGATTTTATACAGCTATCCAAAAGGTGGGAGGCACCGCTCTGGCTGGGTGAGACCGGTGAAAATACCATTGAATGGTTTACTGCCATGTATCCTTTAGCAGAGGAGCTTGGAATAGGATATAATATTTGGCCTTGGAAGAAAATGGAGTGTAGCAATTCTCCTTGCTCCGTGGTGATGCCAAAGGACTGGGAGCTTTTGCTTGCTTATACAGAAGGCGGAAAACACCCGGGATATGAGAAAGCAAGAGAAATACTAGAAGAATATTTACATAACATGCTATTTGAGAACTGCAAGCTTGACAAACGAGTATCTGCAGCAGTTCAGCGGGAACCAGGCTGTATTATAAGAGGCACTGATTTTGATGAGCTGCCTGGAAAAGGAATTTCTTATTCCGGCTTAAGGGAAGAGGAGAATATCTTCCGCTACCGATTGGGTACAGGAATGCAGATAGTCGAAAAACAGAAAGACTACAAAAGGAAATTTGTTTTTGACTGTGGTTTTCAACGGTTGGTTCTCGCCTTGAAAGCGGATGAATTTGCAAACTATTCTCTGAATAATGCAAAGGAAGGAACAAAGATCGAGTTATCCTTTCATAACACAGAAGAGGTTGTCTTTGAAGTGCTGCAGGATGGAGAAAGGCTTCATCTGGTTGAGATAACCGGTACAGGTGATTATAGGTTGTCAGAAGTGATGGCTCTCAGGGAAAAAGAGCACACGGTACTAACCCTTAAGGTCTTAAAAGGGAGTATGGAGCTGGAATCGATTATAACATATGCGAATTAGAACGAAGATTATTCCATATGATTACAGTTGTATGCTTAATCGATTATAACATATGCCAATTAGAACGTGAAAAGGAATAAGGGAAAGAGGCCCTGTAGATAATAAATTTGGTTGCTGGTATAATTGTCATTGCTTTTTCAAAGCAATAGATTTATAAATAGTAATAGACAAGGGCTTTGTCCGCTATTTTACCAGAAGGAGAATAATAATTATGATGAATCCGATGAAACTTATGAAATTAAAGAAAGCCTGGGAAACCTTTACCGGTAATCATCCCAAGTTCCCGAAATTTATAGAAGCTATTCAGAATAAGGGGTTGCAGGAGGGAACAGTAATTGAAATAATCGTTACCACACCTAACGGGGAGAATATAAGCTCGAATGTTAAACTTACAGCTTCTGATATGGCATTGTTATCTGAACTGAAAGATTTATCCATGTAATAGAAACTGTTGTTGCTGTCAAAAGCTTGCTGCAAGCTGTAGTCCTATTGCTTTTACTTGTGTGAGGGTAAAGCAATGGGGCTTCTTTCGTTATTCATGATTAGCCCCTCTTTGTATTTTTTACAGTATCCCAAGAGGAAAAGCTTCCTAAAGAATCTTAGCCATTTGATGTAGAAAGTTATATCAGCTTCGGTCCTTACTGGACAAAATGCTCTTCTACCAATTATAATAAGCAAAACAGAAGGAGGTCGTTATATGAATGTACTAATAACAGGTGCGACCAGGGGACTTGGCTTCTTCCTGGCGAAAAGATATCTGGAGACCGGTAATAAGGTCTTTGCAGGAACCAGACAGGGAAATAAGGAAGAACTGCTTGCTTTAAAAGAAATATATGACGAGAATCTTGCACTCATTACACTGGAAGTAGACAGTACGGCTTCTGTAAATGAAGCAGCAGCTGCTGTAAAAAAGCTGACAGACCATGTAGACATCCTTATAAACAGTGCTGCCATTCATGCTGACAGTTCTTTTGATATTTTGGAAGAGACCGATTTGGATGATTGTCTGCCTGTCTATAATATTAACGCTGTTGGACCCTTAAGAGTTGTTAAGGCATTTCTTCCGCTCTTAAAGAAGAGCGACGGTGCTGTGATCTATAATATCTCTTCGGAAAGCGGCAGTATCGGTATGGCAAAACGTGTGAAGGAATTTGATTACTGTATGTCAAAGGCGGCCCTTAATATGGCTGTAAAGCTTTTGTCCAACTATCTGAAAGAAGATAAGATTCCAGTTTATGCTGTTCAACCCGGCTGGATGAGAACCGACATGGGAGGCCCGAATGCTGATCTGGATCCTTATGAAACAGCGGATAAGCTTATAAAACTATTTGCCTCCTTAACATCTGGCAGTGCGGGAATATTTGTGGATAATGAAGGCAATGTACTGCCCTGGTAAGGTTTTCTATCGGCAAATGGCAGATTTGCGGTAAATTTCTGCACCCCAGATGCATATAATGACATAAAGTCAAGGCATAAGGGTTGTCATGAGTAGAAAAAGTATCGTTGAAAAGCTACAGACCTTTGGATTAAAAAGAATTTTAACTTTTTTAGATTCCAATCCGGAGAAGAATATACCAAGAATTTTAAACTGGCTGATTAAAATTGATAAGGACGGCAGATATGTCGGCAGTCAGGCACGAACCATCAAAGCCTATATGGACAGAAAAGACAGCAACTGGTACACATTGGCTAAAAGCCTTTATAGCGATATTGATGATGGAGTCAGGAAAAGACTGTTTGAGAACTTTATCATACACGCTGTTTTCTTTGGAGGAAAACGCCAGAACAAAGCAAGAAAGGAACACAATTGCAATGTACCCTGGGCAATCCTTTTAGACCCGACTTCCGGCTGTAATCTAAATTGTATCGGCTGCTGGGCAGCAGAATACGGTAATAAGCTGAACATGAATTTCGAGACCCTGGACAGCATCATTAGCCAGGGAAAGGAATTGGGGATTTGTTTTTATATTTATTCCGGAGGAGAGCCGCTGGTAAGAAAAAAAGATATTATCAGACTATGTGAAAAACATCCGGATTGCGCGTTTCTGGCTTTCACCAACGGAACCCTCATTGATAATGAATTTGCAGAGGAAATGCTTCGGGTAAAGAATTTTGTCCCCGCAATCAGTGTGGAAGGTTTTGAGCAGGAAACAGATTTCAGAAGAGGAGCCGGCACTTATAATTCTGTTAAGAGGGCTATGGAAATCTTAAAAGAAAAGAAACTCCCCTTTGGAATATCCTGCTGTTACACTAGCAAGAATACGGAAGTAATTGCCAGTGAGGAATATTTTGATGATATGATAAAAAACGGAGCGAAATTTGCCTGGTTCTTTACTTATATGCCGGTAGGTGCTGATGCTGTAACTGAATTGATAGCAACAGCAGAGCAGCGGGAGTTGATGTATCATCAGATTAGAAAATTCAGAAACAGTAAGCCTATTTTTACAATGGATTTCTGGAACGACGGAGAATATGTGAAGGGATGCATTGCGGGAGGAAGAAGATATTTGCACATTAATGCCAACGGCGATATTGAACCCTGTGCTTTTATCCATTATTCGGACAGCAATGTATATCAGAAATCTCTTTTAGAAGCTTTAAAATCTCCTTTATTCATGGAATACCACAAGAACCAGCCTTTTAGTTCGAATTACCTGCGGCCATGTCCCCTGCTTGATAATCAGGGAAGACTTGCTGAAATGGTGGAGAAATCAGGAGCGAAATCCACAGATATTAAAAAGCCGGAGGAGGTAAGGAGCCTGACAGAGAAATGTATTCCTGCAGCAGATAACTGGGAACCGGTAGCAGACAGACTCTGGCAGGAAAGCCATGGCTGCAGCAATTGTCATGGATGTCCGGCGAAAGGTAGTGAATGCGGAGGAAATAATTTGCCATAGAATAAATGCAAAACGGTAAGGAGCCTCCCGGCATTCCTGTAATGCACCGGCTGAAAGACGTGGGATGTCTTTCGTCGGTGTGTGTCAGACAGCCAGGAGGCTTCTTGCCGAAACACTGTTTCAAGATAACAGGTCCTTCAATAATAATTTCTATCATATTCTAACATTGACAGAATATAGTTAATTTGGTTAAGATATAATAAACAATAAATAAATAAAAGCAATTCAATAATGGAGGTTAAACATATGAAATTTAAAGACATGCTATATAAGCGTGTAGACATGGATGAAGTGAAACAAGCCTATGGTGAGTTGATAAAGGAACAAAAAGAAGCAAAAAGCGGTGAAGAACAATTCGAGATCCATAAGAAAGCATATGATCTTATCGATAAGGTAACAACTCAGATGGTACTTTGCAGCATCAGACATTCCGGCAATACCGTTGATGAATTTTATGAAAAAGAAAATGATTATTATGATGAGAAAATGCCGGAACTGCAGGATTTATTATCCCAGTATTCAAAAGTGCTCTTTGAATCTCCTTTCAGGCCGTTTATGGAAGAGAAAATTGGCAAGGTTGCTTTTAAGAATATCGAGCTCCAGTTAAAGTCCTTCGACGAGAAGCTGATTCCTCTGATGCAGGAGGAGAATAACCTGGTAACCACTTATCAGAAGCTGATAGCAAGTGCAAAGATTGATTTTAACGGGGAAGAGTGTAACATATCTTTATTAAGAAAATATCTGACCGACTCTGATAGAAATGTAAGAAAAGAAGCCTGGAGCAAACTCTCTGCATTCTTCTCGGATAACAGCAAAGAACTGGACGAGATTTATGACAAACAGGTTAAGAACCGTACAGAGCAAGCTAAGTTAATGGGCTATAAGGATTACACAGAACTTGCTTATTACCGTATGAACAGAAACAGCTATGACAGAGATATGGTAAAGAACTTCCGTGACCAGGTAAAGGAAATCTTTGTGCCATTTGCTACAAAAGTACATGAACTGCGCAAAGAAAGACTTGGTCTTGATTCTCTAAAATATTATGATAATGAGATGTATTTCAATAACGGAAATCCGGCACCGGTTGGTACACCGGAGGAGATTCTATTAAGCGGTAAGGAGATGTACAGTGACCTCTCACCGGAAACAAAAGAATTCTTTGAATTTATGTATGAAAATGAACTATTTGATGTTTTTGGCCGTAAGAACAAACAAGCCGGCGGTTACATGACCTTCCTGCCGGATTATAAGTCTCCGTTTATATTTGCTAATTTTAACGGAACCAGCTCTGACATTGATGTTATTACCCATGAGTGCGGTCACGCTTTCCAGGGATATGTAACAAGAGATTATGAGATTGAAGAGCATAGGGATATTACCATGGAGACAGCTGAAATCCATTCCATGGCAATGGAATTCTTTACTGACAAATACATGGAAATGTTCTTTGGAGACCGAGCAGCAGATTACAGGAAAATGCATCTGGAGGATTCTATTATCTTCATCCCTTACGGATGTATGGTAGATGAATTCCAGCACATTGTCTACGAGAATCCGGATATGACTCCTGATGAAAGAAAAGCAGTATGGGCGAAGCTTGAAAAAGAGTACAGACCTCATATGGATTATGAAAATGATGCCTTCTTCTCAAAGGGCGGCTTCTGGCAGAAACAGCAGCATATCTATTCAAGTCCTTTTTATTATATTGATTACTGTCTTGCACAGACCTGTGCTCTTCAGTACCGTATCAAGATGGACCAGGATTATAACAAAGCCTGGGAAAGCTATTTGGAATTATGCAAGCTGTCTGCGAAAGACTTCTATGAGCCGATGTTAAACAAAGTCGGACTGAATTCTCCCTTCAGAGACGGTTGCATGAAGAATATTGTTGATGAGCTTACTAAGCTTTATTTTTAACAGGTCTTACTTAAGTTAAATATAGTATAAAGAGAAGCCGTAAAAGGCAGGATTTACCTGTCTTAAGCGGCTTCTTGCCCTATTATATCAGAGACCAGGTACCTTATCAGGTGTATGGCTGACGTAAGCGTTTCTTGCGGGCAGACCCAGTAAAATGCAAAGGGGGATAAAACATGATATTATCTTTGATTTACAAGAGAAATGCCTATATTAATGCAGTAGAAGATATTACCGGGGAAAAGGTGAAAATCTGTACCAATAGAGAGGAAGTCTTAAGATATCTGCCGGAGGCTGATATTATAATAACAGTTGGAGGTGGGTATAACAGCATCCCGCTGGAGCCGGACATGTTATCCCAGGCTGTTAAACTGAGATGGGTATTCAGCGTAAGTGCTGGAGTTGAGAAGCTTCCGGTGGAAGCGTTGAAAGAGCGGGGGATACTTGTAACTAATACCAGCGGTGTTCACGCAGTTACCATAGCAGAGTACGTTTTAGGAGGACTGCTCTACATGAATCACAATCTGGATAAATACCTGCCCCTTAAGCAGGAAAAGCATTGGAGAACACCCATATCCGGTGAAGATCTTGACCAGAAGACCCTATGCATTATCGGAGCCGGACATATCGGGGCGGAAATCGGCAGAAAAGCCAAAGCTTTTGATATGAAGGTACTGGGGATTAAGAGAACCGTGCAGAAATTGGAGCATTTCGATGAAATACATGATTTTGGAGACTTAAGAAGTTTATTGCCTTTGGCAGATTTTGTAGTCATGGCGGTACCGCTTAACACGGATACTTACCATCTGATGGGAGAAGAAGAATTTGCTCTTATGAAAGAAGATGCCGTTTTTGTAAATATAGCAAGGGGGGATACGGTAGATGAGGAGGCTTTGATCAGGGTGCTTCAGGAGAAAAAGATCAAAGGAGCCCTTCTTGATGTATTTCATGAAGAACCCCTTCCGGTAAGCAATCCGCTTTGGAAGCTGGAGAATGTAATACTTACACCCCACAGCTCTGCCATATCCAAGAATGTCACCAGAAAAGTCATAAAGATGTTCAAGGATAACTATGAAAGGTATCAGAAATCAGAAAGATTAATAAATGAACTCTGACAATACCACAGTAAAGCATATTGGAAACTTTATTGACCAATACACCATACCATAGCATCTGAAACCGAGGGTGCCTGGAAGGCAGTATAAGAATAAATAAGAGAAAGGAATAGCAGAATGAATAAGTTGTTTTTAAAAGGCTCAGAACTTCAGGTGTCTGAATTATGTCTTGGTACAGCGGCTTATGGCGGGGAGCTGCCGGCAGAAGCCGCCAGGGACCAGCTGGATTGCTTTTATGAGGCCGGAGGCAATTTTATTGATACAGCACATATTTATAATGACTGGATACCCGGTGAGAAATCCCGCAGTGAGAAGGTAATTGGAAGCTGGCTTAAAGACAGAGGCTTGCGAAATCAGATGATTCTTGCCACAAAAGGAGGGCATCCGGATTTTGCTTCTATGGACAAAGGAAGATTAACGCCTGCAGAACTCAGGAAAGATATGGAGGAGAGCCTTGCTTGTCTCAGAACAGAGGTAATCGATTTATATATCCTTCACAGGGATGATATCATACATCCAGTTGGTGAAATCCTTGAATATTTAGAGGAACAGGTTAAGAAAGGCTATATCCGCTATTATGGTTTTTCAAATTGGAAAAAGGAGAGGCTTGAGGCAGCCTTAGAATATGGGGAAAGCCATAAACTAAAAGGTTTCGTCACCAATCAACTGATGTGGAGTATGGCAAAGGTCAATGAAGAAAAGGTTGCCGATAAGACACTTGTTACCATGGATCGGGACACTTATCAATTCCACAGGGAAAAGAATCTGTCTGCAATGGCGTATATGTCAATGGCAAAGGGATATTTTACAAAGAGAATTCTTGATAAGGCCCTGTCGGAGGAACAAGAGCTGATGTATGCCAATGATATAAATGACAGACGATTCAGGATTTTGAAAGAGGCAGGTGTTTCAGCCCTGGAAGTTACGGCATATACCCTTAAGTTCATACTGGCAGCACCCTTTTCGGCTGTACCAATCGCATCCTTTAGCAGCCTTTCACAGCTTGAGGAGGCTGTAAAAGGCCTGGAGCTAAAGATATCCGAAGATCTCCTTAAGGCGCTTATTAATTGCGAATATTAGTTCAGGCTGCAAATGCCGTAAGAAGCCTGAAGGCTCCAAACACAGGAGGCGCTTCAACTCTTAGGGGGCTGGTTGCCGGGAACCGGCCCTGGGATTTCCCAAAAGGAGAGCCAGGTTTCGAGAGTATTAAATAATTTAATCTTCTTCGACCATACGGTAACCGACCCCTATTTCTGTTAATATATACTCCGGCTCAACCGGATTCAGTTCTAATTTTCTACGGATATTTGCCATATTAACTCTTAGTATTTTATTATCCCGTTCCGCATAAGGCCCCCAAATTTTTGTAATAATGGAATCGTAGGTAAGTACTTTTCCCGGATTCTGGGCTAACAAAGATACCAGTTTATATTCAATCTGTGTCAGATGAACCTCATTTCCATTTACCGTAACCAGATGCTTATCGAAATCAATCAGAAAATTTTTAACTTTATAGATATTTTTATTCTTACTGCTTTTGGATTCACTTTTTATATAATGTCTGAGGGCTGTTCTTATTCTGGCCAGGAGTTCACTGGTTCCAAAGGGTTTGGTTATATAATCATCACCGCCTGCATCCAGCGCTTCAACCTTGGAGTGCTCGTCGGTTCTTGCGGATACTACCAGTATGGGAAGGGAAGCCCACTCCCGAACTTCTTTTATGACCTGTAGACCATCCATATCGGGAAGCCCAAGGTCTAACAGTACCAGATCAGGGCAATGGGAGGATATTAAGGCAATACCTTCTTTGCCGGTTCTGCACAGGATTACTTTATAATGATTGGCGGAAAGAGTTGCATCAATGAATTTACAGATGGTGGGTTCATCTTCAATTACCAGTATCTTAATTTTTTTACTCAAAGGTATAGCCTCCTTCTAAGGGAAGTGTAAAAGTAAACAAAGCGCCGCCCTTTGGCTGATTTTGGGCAGATATGGTTCCGCCATGGGCATTAATGATGGTCTTGCAGATAGAAAGGCCGATGCCGATTCCCTTTACCGAATCATTTGTCTGAGACGGTGTTGGGGAGATGCCTTCAAAGATGGAATCTGTGTCGGCCAGTACCAGACCTTTGCCGTTATCAGCTACTTGAAAGATAACTTCTCTTTTGGCAGCGGATACGTTAAGGGAAATCAATGCTGACTTGCCGGCATATTTCACACCATTTTCCAGAAGATTTATGAGTACCTGCATTATGAGGGTGGCATCCATGGGTACAAAGAGTGGTTCTGCGGGAATCTTTACTGAAATATTTGCTTTGGAATAACGTTTTCTAAGGCGGCTGACAGCAGCGGTTACTACCTCCTCAACCAGTTCCGGCTGTTTGTTAACAGCAGAGACACCTTCTTTGATACGTGTTACTGACAAAAGATTTTCAACCATATGAAGCAGCCAATTAGAATCCTCATAAATATATTTTATCAGCTTATCCTGTTCCTTCTGACTTAACTGCTCTTTGTTCTTGATGATTGTCTCACTGGCTCCAATCATCCCGGTAAGTGGAGTCCTAAGGTCATGGGACACAGCCCTCAGCAAATTTGCACGCATTTTTTCCTTCTCCGTTTCAAGCTGAATATTCTGCTGGGATTCTGCCAGGTATTGTCTCTCCAATGCAATGGCAGCCTGGGAGATAATAAGCCTTAGATAATCCAGGGTACTGTTGCTTAAGGGCTTCTGACCCAGCTGAAAGATTCCGATAACGCCCAGGATTCTTTCATGGGAAATCAGAGGTAAATAAGTACAGCTGGATTCGTTGCCGAAATCCGTTTGAAAACCTGCAATGGTTTTGTTTTCAAATACCCAGTGGGCCACAAACTGCTCGTGGCTGGAGTTCATGATGTTCGTATGTTTTGTGTCCAGGCTGCGAATCAGCCCTTCCTCCCCCTGCTGAGGGGATTTGCTATAGAAGATGCAGGAGCAGCCGGTAAGGGAATATACATATTCCAGAGCCAGGCCACCAATATTTTCACCGCTGTTAAGTGAAAGGAGCTTGCGGCTGATTTCATTCAGCTGAACGGTTTTGGCTTCTCTTCGCTCGGCCTCTTTTACGTGGCTTTTCAGGTTGGCCATAGCTGCACTTATAATTACGGCAATAATGAACATACCGACCAAGGTCAGATGGTAACCAGTCTGAGACGGCAGAAACTGGATACCCGATAAGGAAAAACAATTATAAACAATGATTATCCCCAGAAAAGAAGCTGTAAAGCCATAACGATACCCTTCTGTGATTTTAGAAATGATAATTACGGATAGAATATAAAATATATATACATTACTGCTTTCCTTTGTCCATCCCAGGACCCAATAGGAAATGAAAGCAGATATAAGCAGCAATGATACGGTTTTTAAAATATCCCATAGGTTTGCTGAAAAATAGGTTTTAGTCATATAATTCTCCGATTAAGATAAGGTCATAATAATTTATCAAATTGATTATAATACAATTTTGTAATCTATACCATATAAAATTAATGTGTACTTTATAGGAAAGTGCTGTCAGAATTTGTTGATGTCCCTAAAAAACTCTCTGAATCCTCAAAATAACTAAGAATTACCATAAACCTATAGGAATTTAGTGAGTTAAGAAAGTGTTAAGAAAGTGTAAATATATTAAGATTACATTGCGTATATGTAAAGTTCATGTTAAGATTTTTTTGGCTTGGTTCGCCAGGTTTAAACAAAAAAATTATATGAAATATTAGAAAATAGCGAAATATCGCAGATGGGAGAGCATTATGACGATTTACTTTGGTGATTTCCTCCAACAGATTACTCATAACCCGGCTTTGCTTATAACGGTTATTCTTACTCTCGGAGTTATATTGGTAAATGGATGGACGGACGCACCTAATGCCATAGCAACCTGTGTATCCACCCGTTCTATGGATCCTAAGAAAGCAATAATAATGGCGGCCATATTCAATTTCCTGGGTGTGTTTGTAATGACAGCAGTGAATGCAACAGTAGCACAGACTATTTACAATATGGTGGATTTCGGTGGTGACCCCAAGAATTCCTTAATCGCCTTATGTGCAGCTTTGGTTGCAATCGTAGCATGGGCGACCGGAGCCTGGGCATTTGGTATTCCTACCAGTGAAAGCCATGCCCTGATTGCCGGACTTTCCGGTGCAGCAATTGCCCTGCAGGGAGGTTTTTCTGGTATCAATGGGAGCGAATGGATTAAAGTTCTGTATGGTCTTGTAATCTCAACGGTTTTAGGTTTTGTACTGGGATTCGTAGTAGTACGTGCGTTAGAAGCACTGTTTAAGAATAGTGACAGAAGAAAGACAAAACCGGTTTTTCAAAATGCTCAGATATTTGGCGGAGCGGCTATGGCTTTCATGCACGGTGCACAGGACGGACAGAAGTTCATGGGAGTTTTCCTTTTAGGAATGTTCTTAGCCAAAGGACAGAGTGATGTAACAAATTTTACAATTCCAATCTGGCTCATGATATTATGTTCTGTGGTAATGGCAATTGGAACCTCAATTGGTGGCTACCGTATTATTAAAACGGTAGGAATGGGAATGGTTAAACTTGATACTTATCAGGGTTTCGCAGCAGATACTGCAGCGGCAATCAGTCTTTTTGTTTCATCTGCTACCGGTATTCCGGTAAGTACTACACATACCAAGACAACTGCAATTATGGGTGTAGGCGCCTCAAAAAGGTTGTCTTCCGTTAACTGGAGTATTGTAAAAGAAATGCTTATGGCATGGGTTTTGACCTTCCCAGGCTGCGGTTTGGTTGGTTTCTTGATGGCATATATCTTTATGAGAATCTTTTAAGAGAAAGGAAATAACATGAGTAATAAAAGAGGATACGATTATTTTGAAGCACTTCATGGTTTATCTAAATTTTCTTTACAGGCAGCGGAACTGTTAAAGAAGACCATCACTGATTTCAATGTAGAAAACCTGGAGGAGAAAATCAGGGAAATGCATAATATCGAGCATTCCGCTGATATTGCAAAACATGATATGATTGAGCATCTCGTAAAAGAGTTTCTGCCTCCTATTGAAAGAGAAGATATTATCAGCGTTGCTCAGCAGATTGATGATGTAACAGATTCAGTAGAAGATGTACTGATGTGTATCGATATTTTTAATGTACAGACGATCCGTCCCGAAATACCCAAGTTTACAGATACAATCGTGGACTGCTGTAAATCAATGCATGTGGGGGTTGAAGAACTGCGTCACTTCAAAAAATCCAAGAAGCTTCATTCTGAGGTAGTAGAAGTCAATCGTCTGGAAGAAGAGGGAGATGCGCTTTATATCAACGGTGTCAGAAATCTGTACAAGAACAATACAGATGCAGTAGAATTAATGATATGGACAGAAATCTACCGTAAGCTTGAGAAATGCTGCGATGCTTGCGAAGACGTTGCAAATGAAATCGAAAGCATAGTAATGAAGAACTCCTAATTACAGCAGCTATTGACAATTATATTTACATGATGTATGCCTTGAATAACACCATAATATATGTCAATAATTCTAATATAAAAGCTTTGAATGAAAAATGAAATATTATCAACATATGAGAAAATCGGGAAGGAATACCTGTATTTGCTGTTGGCAGATACTTGTATTCCTTTTTTATATAAAGGATGAGCTTTGAGAAACAGAGCACTGCTCTGACCGGTCAGGGATAAGCAATACAGCGGATGTTTCCAGTAGTGTTGTCTTGCAAATAAATGGGAATTAGGTTATAGTAAGGAAGAAGTTTAAAGTAAAGGGGCAAATCATGTTGAATTTTGAGTTAACACAGAACATTATGAAGGAAGTGAATAAAGCGGTTGTCGGAAAAGAACATATTGTGAGGAAGGTCTTAACGGCTATCATTGCCAGAGGACATATTCTCATAGAAGATATACCAGGTGTAGGCAAGACAACGCTGGCCCTGGCATTTTCAAAAGTAATGAACTTAGAGTATAACCGTATGCAGTTTACTCCGGACGTTCTTCCTACGGATGTTATTGGCTATCATGTTATTACCAGAGAAGGCGAACTTGGAGACTATAAGCCGGGACCGGTTGTCTGTAACCTGTTTCTTGCTGATGAAATAAATAGAACCTCTTCTAAAACCCAGGCAGCACTATTGGAGGTAATGGAAGAGGGAAATGTAACGGTGGATGGTGTGACCATGCAGGTACCGAAGCCCTTTGCAGTTATAGCAACCCAAAATCCGGTGGGTTCCATCGGTACCCATATGCTGCCGGAATCTCAGCTTGACAGATTTATGATCAAATTATCCATGGGGTATCCGGATGTGGCCGGAGAGATCCGAATGTTAAAGGACAGAAGTGGCTCTAATCCTTTGTTTCAGGTACAGCCTGTAGTTACCAGAGAGGATATTACAGCCATGCAGCAGCAGGCCGAAAGAGTCTTTGTAAATGACAGTATCTATGAATATCTGGTAAAACTAATCTTAATGACCAGAAGAGATTCCTATATAGAACTTGGTGTGAGCCCGAGAGGTACCATAGCACTTCTTAATATGGCAAAGGCAAATGCTTTTATAAGCGGAAGGGACTATCTTGTTCCTGATGATATTCGCAGTGTATTTTTTGATGTGGTATCACACCGTATTATACTTAAACCGGAAGCACGTGTAAATAACGTGAACATAGAACAGGTAAGTCAGGGAATCTTAAAACAGGTACAGCCCCCGAAATTAGGGTAAGCACAGAGAGGAGTTGTTGTAACCGGTGGCAGGAAAAAGGATAGCATATATTATTTTTATATTGTTCGTTGGGCTGTTTTCCATCTTCTATAATGTGTATTTTACTATGATATTCTTTTTTGCCGTAGTATTACTTCCATTCCTGATGCTTCTTGGGGCATGGATGTCCTTGAGAAAGTTGAGCGTCAAGCTTACTGCGGACCCAGTTATCACGGAGAAGAATAAGGAGACAGAGGTTCGCTTTGAAGCGGTGAACGATTCTGCCATACCTGTAACCAGGCTTGAAATCTGTTATACCTATCGTAATGAAATCTCCGGAGCTGTAAAGAAAGACAGATTGTATCTGAGTGTGGATAAGAAGGGTTCCGCTTATTCGGTTATTATAGTAAGATCTGAACACTGCGGAAATATCAAGGTTACGATTGAACGTATCAGATGTTATGATTTTCTTGGGATTTTTCGCACCTCCAGGAAGTTAAAGAAATGGGCTACCATTTCAGTAATGCCGTCCATTCATCCTATGGCAGGAGATCTGATCAGGAAAACTGCAGATATGGAGATGGAGGAAGAAAGTAATCATTATCTTGAACACAAGCCCGGTAACGATCCATCCGAAATATTCGGAGTAAGAGAATACAAAGAAGGGGACAGGCCCAATCAAATACATTGGAAGCTAACCAGAAAGAACCAGAAGCTGATAATGAAAGAGTACAGCCAGCCTCTCAGGGACAGAGCAATACTATATCTCTCCTTCAGGAATAATGATAAAGGCGAGAAAAGGCTTCAAAGTACCGATTATTTTATGGAAGCGGTAATGTCTGTTTCGGAAGGGATACTGGGAAAAGGTCATGAACACAGGCTGGTCTGGTATGACAGAAATAGTAAGCAGTATATAGAACAGGAGATAACGAATCCTGACAGCAGCCGGGAAGCACAGATGGCTTTGCTGGGTGCTGCCTTTTATGAGACGGGATTTCCGGAGAAAGATTATGGACAGCAGGAAACGGATGGAAATGTTTTATATATTACAAATGAGATAAATGAACAAGAGATTATCAAATGGCATAGAGGCGGCAATCGTCTGCTTTATGTTGTCTATATAAACGATTTGGAAAAGGCGCCAATTGGTACAGGCATGGAGGAATTTCTGGCTGCCTCCTTCATTCCCTGTTACCGGATTGATATCACAAAGATGGAAGAAACCATCTTTAAACTGGGCATAACGGCTTGATGCAGCAGGCAATAGACGAAAGAGGTTTAAATGGGAAGAAGAAAAGAAAAATCTCATGATGGTATTTATATCAGGGGAAAAGAAACCGTACTGGCTGATGTCGGTAAGAGAAATTCCCTGTGGTACTCTCTGATGCAATTATTGTTAATTGAAGCAATTCTTTATAGTGTGGTATTTAGCTTGGCAACGGGATTGGGATTAAGCATGAATGTCCTGTGGCTTTTTAGTGCTGTTCTTTTATCGGGAGCTGTGAGCTTCGGGCTTCTTTTCATTCCTAAAATAAGTCTGGTCTTAATGCTACCTTTTGCAGCTACTTATTTGTATGCAGGATATCGTATGTGGCTTGAGCTTCAGAATGGCTTCTGGCATATAGAAAACAGATTTATTATGCTGATGAACAATTATTATGGAACAGATGCTTATCGTTTTCTGGTGGATGATTTTGAACCGGAAAAGGTTGTAACAATCTTTTTGATATTTTTCACCATACCACTTGGGCTTTTAATCACTCTGATCATTATGGATAAAATCAATCCGGTAAGTTATTATATCCTTACAATGCCCTTTATTGTAATACCTTTTGTTGTAGGTATGATACCGGATACTTTCCCCTTTGCCATTTACATAGCAGCTACTTTCAGCATGTTTGTCTTTGGCAGCCATATGAAGAAGCCTTCTGTAAAAGGGACCAAAGATGAGAAGAAGCACCTACTTCGCCGCAGCAAACAGTTTGCTAAAAATAACTATTATATTAATCTAAAAAGCAGTTTTTTGATGTTTACAGGCGTACTACTGCTGTTCTTTCTGACTTCGCGTTTCTTAACCCTGGAAACATATGAACAGAAGATGAATGTACCGGGTGTTAAGAATAAAATCCGCGTGAAGGTAGAACGCTTCCAGGTTAATGACCTGGCTGACTATTTCAGCTTTTTAAACAATGGTAAAGTGGTAATCTTCCAATACTCAAATTCCAGAGGGGGCTTAAATGAAGGAAAACTTGGAAGAGTAGGAAAGATAAAATACGATAATAAAACGGATATTATAATAAATGCATTGGAGAATGATACATCTGTGTATCTGAAAGGATTTACCGGCAGTGTTTATGACGGAGACTCCTGGAATGACCTGAGTGATGAAGCGGTAACGGATTTCGAGCACTATAAGTCCTTGTGGGAGAAGGCAGGATTTTCTGCCGGAAATCAGACCGGTCAGCTTTTAGATCTGCTGGCGAATATAGGACGAAGCTATATCCTTGAGGCTGGATTGCACAGTTATACCATGAATATACAAAACCTTGATGCTAACAGAAAATATCTGTATACACCTTATTACACTTATGTCAATGATATTAGCGGTATTGATACCAGTAATCCGGAATATATAAAGGTTACCAGGTTTGATAAGGATTATACTGTAAATTATGTCCCCAGTGAAAAAGATGGAAGCCTGATGAATCAGGACTATACAGAAATGGTAAATTATATGGGGGATATCAGTAAAAGTCTCAGCTACAGCGCTGTAAATCCGGAAGAGCTGTGGAATAAATTGGCGGAGTATTCTGATGCAGAAGAGCAGTACAGAACATTTATATATTATTATTATACACAGGTACCGGCTACAGGACTTGAAAAGCTAAAGTCAGATATGGCTGGAAAGTATGAGGAGATGGTAAATCGGTTTGGTACACAAAAGGCCCTGAATGCTTTGGCCTCTTATATTCGTACCTATATCCAGAAGGA
Organism: Anaerocolumna sp. AGMB13020; assembly: GCF_033100115.1. Classification (NCBI taxonomy): domain Bacteria; kingdom Bacillati; phylum Bacillota; class Clostridia; order Lachnospirales; family Lachnospiraceae; genus Anaerocolumna; species Anaerocolumna sp. AGMB13020. Next base: position 3,773,655 of record NZ_CP136910.1, read on the forward strand.
CACTGCTTATTCGCTGTCACCGGGTACCCTTCCGGGAAACAAGGATTTTGTAGAGTATTTTCTATATGAGAAGAAGAAAGGATTTTGTACCCATTATGCCAGTGCGGCAACACTTGCTTTCAGACTTGCAGGAATACCGGCAAGATATGTAGAAGGATATGTAGCAAAACCGGATGAGATTAAGAAAAGTAAGATGTCAGGTACTTATTCCGTTTTGGAGGATGATGGAAATAAGAAAAATTATAACATCAGGGAAGTCAGGATAAGTGATGCCGGTGCTCATTCCTGGGTTGAAGTATACAAAGAGGGATGGGGTTGGGTGCCGGTAGAAATGACGCCTGGATTTCAACAGGATTCAGAGGATTCAGCTAATGAGGAGCTTCAGGCGACGCCATCACCTACAGCGACTCCTTCACCAAGCAGTACCCCAACACCCACAGTAACCCCACGGGCGGAACAAGAGGATACTGCTACGGATACAACAAAGAATACAAAAGAGAAAGAAATAAAGGCAGTTGATGTGGCCTCGTTTTTTGCATTAATAGTAATATTCCTTATGGTACTGATACTTGTAGCAGGTGTTCTGCTTAAGCTATATAGGGGAATTCAGTATAGAAAAGCAGATAAAGGGAAAAAGATTATTATTTTATACCATAGGACAAAACACCTGATTAAAGCACTGGGAATCCAACTTACGGAGGAAGAGTATCGGAAGACAGCATGGCAGCTGGAAAGCAAACTTAGGAACCGCAAGAAAGAGGAATTTACCGGCTTTGTGGAGCTTGCATTAAAAGCCAGGTTCGGATATGCACCCATGACAGAAGAAGAGTTATCTGCCGCTGAGGAGTTTTACCGTAATATAAAAAGTCAGATATATGGACATATTCCAAGATTAAAGCGGCTGTATTTTGAATTGTTCCTGCTGTAAGCAGATACAGTCTGATACAGAGAACACAGATTAAATTAAGGTTAGAAGTGCAGGCTGAATGTATACAGAAACTGAACTGTATGATATAATGTGCCTTAAGAATGGCAGAAAATTGGATTACAGACTGTGTATAAGACAGAAAGGTATGGGTAATTAATGAAAATCAGTAACAAAATGAATAAACGCTATACATTGATTTCTATTTATGTGATTATAACAGCCAGCATTATTTATATTCTGAGTCTTCTGGTAAAAAATGCACCTTTTTTTCTAACAATTATATTGTATGGGCTAAACTGGATAATGGGCGTTGCAAAACCAATAGCAATTGCATTTGTATTTGCCTACCTGTTGGATCCCATCGTTAATTTTTTTGAGAATCTGTACGAAAAGGTGGAGATAAAGAAATGGAAGCTGAAGTCCTGCAGAACTCTGGCGGTTATATCAACGGTATTTATATTCCTGGCTATTATTGTATTGATTATTTCAATCTTAGTCTATAATGTTACGAATCAGCTAAGGCTTGCCAACTTGGATGATATCTTTACACTGGCACAGAATATGTGGAAGAGCTCCAATGAATTCTATACTTCTATACTGCACAGATTGGATGATCTTAATATTAAATCCGGTCCTGTAAATGATTATGTGATAGAAACAGGAACGAAAATAGTAGGTATTCTGAAAGATTTCGGTACCTCATTTGTCATGTCACTGACGAATATATCCTCCTATCTGACGACCTTGCTGTTTGCTTTGATTATTTCCATTTATTTTATGATCGATGGTAAAATGATAAAAAGCTATTTAAGAAGTGTGGGCCTTGCAATCTTCAGCAATAAAATGAACACAAGAATCAGTATTTTTATCAAAGATGCAGATTATGTATTCTCAGGTTATATCAGAGGACAGATGCTGGACGTTATTGTTATGATGTGTTCCATATCGGTATTACTGTCGCTGGTAGGTGTAAAATACGGTCTCCTTATTGGTATTATTGCCGGTCTTGGTAACCTTGTACCCTATCTTGGACCTTTTATCGCTTATGGAGCAACAGCTATCAGCTGTTTGGTTTACGGAGAATATAGAAAGTTGATCTTTGCGCTGATAGCATTGCTGATCATACAGGCGCTGGACGGTAATCTTATTCAACCCAAACTACTGAGCCAAAGTATTAAGATACACCCCGTATTGGTTATTATTTCATTAATTTTTGGTAGTGCTATCGGCGGACTGTTTGGAATGATATTTGCAGTTCCAGTAGGTGCCCTGCTGAAACTGATGTTTACAAGATTTATTGAAACAAGGCTGGAAGAAAAGCAGGAAGCAGAGAAAGAAGCAGAAGCGAAAGAAAAAGCACTGATAAAGCCAGTGAGACCTAAATCCGAGAGCATTATAAAATAAACACAGGCTGCAAGGGCTCGATAATAAGCTTTTTGCGGCCTGTTTTCTGTCAGGTTTTCTCTTTGCTCTTTAAAACTGCAGAGAGGGAAGTCCAAGAAAGAACTATTAGTAATACAAAGTATCTTAAAAAGACAGTAACAGAATCCAATAAAAGAATAGTAACGGGATTCCATTAAAAAGGATAGTAACAGAATACCAAAAAAATAATAGTTAAGGGATTGCATTAAAAAATAATAACAGGATTCCAATAAATAAGATAACGGGATTTCAATAAAGTAAGAAAATAACAGGCTTACATTAATGAGAGTAATAGCTGGTATAAGATAAGACAGCAATAGTTTAGGAGAGATTTTTCATAAAAAATGTAAGAAAAACGTAAGAAATCACCTAGAATTTATTTAAGATATATCATGTAAGATTATAGTAAGACAGGCGATGTATAAGTTGCTGATTGACTGTTTTTTATTGCCCTTCAGAAGCAGATCAAACAGTAGTTTATATAATAGGGAGGAGATCAATTAAGGTGGCAAACCAGTCTGAAAAAATAATAGAGGTTAAAAATGTCAAGAAGGTTTACCGGATGGGACAAGAGAAAATCTTTGCCGTAGACGATGTAAGTTTTGATATCTTAAAAGGTGAGTTCTGCTGCTTACTAGGTACCTCCGGTTCCGGTAAGTCAACCCTTTTAAATCTCATGGCGGGAATTGAGAAACTATCCGGTGGTCAGATTTTTATAAAAGGTAAAAAAGTACATAAAATGAATGAGAACAATCTTGCCAAGTTCAGGCAGCGGTATCTGGGGTTTGTCTTTCAATCCTACAATCTCATTGGTTCCATGACTGCGCTGGAGAATGTTGAATTTCCTCTTATTTTTAAGCGAGTAAGAACAAAGCAGAGAAAAAAGATGGCTAAAGATATGCTAAAGCAGGTAGGACTAGAGTCCAGATTAAACCACAAACCCAAGGAAATGAGCGGTGGACAGCAGCAAAGAGTTGGTATTGCCAGAGCCTTTGTTGCTAATCCGGAAATTGTGTTTGCGGATGAACCAACAGGTAACCTGGATACCAGAACCGCAATGGATGTCATGAAATTAATAAAAACCATGGCAAAACAACAAAACCAGACAATTGTAATGGTTACTCATGATAGGCGATTAGCAGATTTTGCAGATCGTGTCATACATATCCTGGACGGAAAGATTCAGGACATTGAAGTAAAGGATTCAGCTTCAATGGATATTGCTGTAACCAATGAACCAGAGACTGGTGAACTGGATATTCCGGAAGCAGAGGCTATAAAAACTGCAGAGGAAATATCTGCTATAGAAGACTCTCCGGAGAATTTAACTACGGTAGAAGTAAATAGTAAAGTAAGTATCATAGAGGAAAAGAGGGTTAAAGGATGAGAAAGGTAAAGAGAATCTTTACTGTCGTTATGATAATTTTATTAATGGCAGCTAATTTATCCGGAGGGACAATTGCAAATGCATCTGAAAGCGGCGGTAGTTTAAGTATTATATTTGCAGAAACAGTAAGTGATATACAAGGAAAACCGGGAGAGTCAGTTCATGTTAAACTGCCTGTTAAAACTTCAGGAGGGTCATATTCAATTATAGAACAACCAAGAGTAACTGTTGCAACAGAAGGAAAACCTTATTCTGTTAGTAATATTAAGATAACAGCTGATGAAAATGCTATTGTCAAAGACGGTTACATAGGCTATGTAAAAAGCTTTATTGAATTTGATCTAAAAGTAAAAGAAACTGCTAAAATCGGTACTACAAAACTTGAAGTTACAGTTGACGGTTCCTATTATAATGCTGATGCAAGTAAATATGACCCTGTGTCACTGGCTCTTCCTAAACTTAACTTCATTATTTCGGATGAAATTGAACCAGCACAGCTTACTGTTGACAATATTGATTATGGAAATGCTGTGATTGGAAAGAGTATCGATCTGACTTTCACAATCAAGAATGAAGGTAAGATTACTGCAAGAAATGCTTATTTCAGTATTGATGATAAAAGCTTTGAGGAAGCAAAGATTGCACCTGGATATTCCAAACTGGAACAGAAGATAGGAAACTCAGGAGTATTAAAGGGCGGAGACACTTACAGTGTAAGCCTGCCGTTAAAAATTCAGAAAGACGCAACAGCAGGGCTGAAGAAACTGACGGTCAACATGAAGTATAAAGATGAAGACGGTAACTCCTTTACTGGGTCCAGTCAGATTTACGTAACAGTAACAGCAAATTCCAATGCACCTGTAATTGAAATTGTAAGCACAAAATATGCAAGTGAACTGGTTGCAGGTGATAAATTCAACCTGGTAGCCACTATACATAATACCGGAAAGAGCATAGCAAATAACATAAAAGTTACAATTGAAGGCCTTGGTTCAGAAGGGTTTCTTCCCGGCTATACCGGTAAGTCCTTCCCTGTTAAGAATCTTGCAGTAAAGGGTAAATCAGATGTTAAGATACCACTTATTGTTTCTGAGATGGCCAAGGTGGGGTTAAAAGAAGTTCCTGTAACTTTTACATATGAAGACGAAAGTGGAACAGAATATACGGCTAAAACAACCCTTTACTTAGAAGTGGAAACTGCTGAAGGTGTTGATGCAGAAGGAAAACCCAACATTGTCATTACAAATGTAAGTCAGAGCCCGGATGCACCTAATGCAGGGGCCAGAGTTGATGTTAGTTTTGATATAGAGAATAAGAGTAAATTGGATATCAGCGATATTAAAATATCCTTACCTGCTGCTACAGGTACAGCTACTTTTGCTCCTCTTAGTTCCGAGCCTTATTATTATATAGACAGCATAAAAGGAGGTAAGAAGTACAAAGTCAGCATGTCCTTTATGGCGGGAGAAACGATACCGGAGGGAACGAACAGCCTGACACTGCAATACTCCTTTGTGGCTAATGGTAAAACATATACCGGTGATTCAGCGACACTTTATATATTAAATGTTCAGAATAGTGGTGTAGGTTCCAGTAAACCCAAATTAATAATTAGTAATAATACCACTACCCCTGAGGAATTAAGAGCGGGCAGTACTTTTGAGTTTGAATTTGATATCAAAAATACTCATTCCAGTATTGATGCCAGAAACATAAAAGTAGTTGTTAACCAAGCAGAGAATATTTTTTCCGTTGACACTGGCAGCAACACTTTTTATATAAGTAAAATACCAGCTGGTGAGACTGTTAAGAATAAGCTGACTCTCAGAGTCAAATCGGATGCAGTAACAAAAGCATATCCTTTAGAAATAACAATGGATTATGATTATGAGGGAGCCGAAGCAAATCCTACTACAGGACAGATAGGAGAAACTACGAAAGAAACAATTAATCTGCAAGCAGTTGAGAATTCAAGGCCTGTTGTGGATAACATTGCAGTAGGTTCCTGGGATGGAGCTTTCGTTAACCAGGCTACCACCTTAACCTTTGACTTCTATAATATGGGTAAATCACCTCTTAATAATGTTAGAGCTAGTGTATCTGGTGACTTTACACTAAGTACAGGGGATAATCTTTATATCGGTAACGTAGAAGCCGGTGGTCAGGAAATGGGAGAGATGGAAGTAATTCCTTCAATAGAAGGCCAGGCAAAAGGTGTATTAACCGTTATCTTTGAGGATAGTACCGGTCAGGAAGTTACTTTAACAAAAGATTTTGAAGGCACGATACAAGGAATATATATGCCGGATCCAGGAACGAATCCTATTCCTGACGGTGGCGTAATTGACACTGCTAAGAAACCTATACTTCCTGTATGGTTATTTGTTATCATACAATGTGTAGTACTGGCTGGTGGTATCGTTGGAACCAGAAAGATTAAAATTGGACTCTATAAAAAGAAATTAAGAAAACTGGAAGAAGCAGAATAAAACAGAAAGGAGATTAGCCATGATAATAGAAATGAATCAAGACTTGGGAGTACAGGTATTTTTAACAAATGGCGCTGCACTCATGGCAACTTCTGACATTGCGGTTGGCGGCTCTGATGG